>DAOVRZ010000093.1:0-24432 GCA_030627905.1 Halanaerobiales bacterium | reverse complement strand
GCGCTGATACATTCGCAACAATTATGTCTTATATCGGAACTGCTAATAAACATAAAATCGATGCTTTTACTGCAATAAAGGCGGCAGTAACTAACCAGTCAAAAGCTTTACTTTTTAGTTAGCGACTGAATAGTTACCATATTATAAATAATAACTGTACTTAAACCTAAAATTAAACAAATAAATAGGCAAATAACTATTTTTGATCTTCTGTTCATTTTTTTACTCCTGACTATCTTTTAAGAATAAACTGAGTGATGTGTAATTATTTAATTTTTAACTTAACAACAACCTATATTCTCCCATACGTAAACTTCATCCGCATATGCTGGTACAATATAAGCACCAAGAATAAGCATAACTATAAAAATTATCATTGTTTTTTTCATGTTATCTCTCCTTTTGACACTCTTTAACCACTCAGTTTATTCCAAACATTTTTCTAATGTAGTAAATTGTTTATATGTATTTGCTATCCTATCTAAAACTACATAGGAAGGAAACAATTTTACAACTATCACAATAATCTGTTGAAAAATATAAAATTAATTTATCTTTACTTTGCAAATTATAATTTGTAGTAAAATAGTTTAATATCTCATGTTCAAAAGGTTTATCTATAATCTGTTGTAACTTATCAACAATAGCAAAACTATTACTACCGTAAGTTTTAAAAATAACTTTATTTTCATCATCTAAGATCACACAACTTGGTGTTATCTCAGTCAGGATACGACCTTTCAATGAAACATTCATTGAATCAGGGACATCTTGTTTTTTAGTTTTTGTTAAGGGAATTTTATCCTTCCAAACATTATAAATAACTACTTTATCTCCCTTAAAAAAATAATCTATCTTTTTGCTAAAATCTAAAAAAGATATACATGCAGAGCAAGAAGAAGATAGACTAAACAACACTTTTAATTTACCTTTATCTAAAATTTTAATTTCTTCATTTTTAAAATCAAAAAAATTTACTTCAAGAAAATTCTCCATAGAATCTAATACTATTGATTTATTATCATGTAATCCTGAGAAAATAATATATCCACAAATTACACTAATAAAGAAAAATACTACTAAAAAATATTTTATAATCTTCATTTTTTTCCTCTTTTCTTCTTTTTTTGCATAGATATATTTTACATTATTATACCTAAGTTGTCAAGTTTACTATATACCTATTTTTACACAAAAAAGGCTATGTAGTATAAAAACCACATAGCCTTCATCTTTACCTCACCCATGCAATACATGAGAAAGACCTTGATTAAACAAACAGAGTATATGCTCATCATCCAATGAATAAAAGACTGTCCGACCTTCTTTACGGTATTTTACCAATCGATTATTTCTGAGTACCCGTAACTGATGGGAAATAGCTGATTGGCTCATCTGCAACAATTTAGCCAAATCACAAACGCAAAGTTCTGTCTGAGATAAAACATGAATTATCTTAATTCTGGTTGGGTCACCTAAAGTTTTGAATATCTCTGCTAAATGTTGATAAGTCTCCTCATTCAGTTCATCATCTAGACTATTCAAAAGATCATCATGAATTTTACATTCAGTACAAACATCTATTGGTTGCAGATCTTCAGATTTATACTTTTCTTGATCTTTCATGCTACATTCCCCCATTTGCTGAAAACCGCATCATTCGCATCGCATTTAGAATAGCCAGTAAAGCAACACCAACATCTGCAAATACAGCCTCCCACATAGTGGCAATACCCAAAGCACCTAGTATTAGTACAAAACCTTTCACACCTAATGCAAATATAATATTTTGCCAAACAATCGTTCTAGTTCTCTTAGCAATCCGAATCGCTTCTACCATTTTCATCGGTTCATCTGTCATTAATACGATATCAGCGGCCTCAATAGCTGCATCAGAGCCTAAACCTCCCATTGCCACACCAATATCAGCTCGCGCCAGCACAGGGGCATCATTAATCCCATCACCCACAAAGACCAGTTTATCTGATTCAGAAATCATCTCTTCTACCTTATTAACCTTTTCATCAGGTAATAATTCTGCATGAACCTGATCAATACCTAACTCTCTTGCTACTTTATTTGCGATCTCTTTACGATCACCAGTCAACATAATAATCTTTTCAATCCCTAATTGACGTAACTTTTGCATCGCATCTTTAGAATCTTCCTTTATCTGATCACTTATTCCAATTCGCCCAATATATTTCCCATCTACTGCAACATAGATTATAGTGCATTCATCAGAATGAGCCGGATATTCAACTCTATTCATCAACATCAATTTGTCATTCCCTGCAAGAATTTCTTTGCCCTCAATTATAGCTTTAACGCCATGCCCAGGAATCTCCTCATATGCCGATCCGCGTTCAATAAATACATGTTCATGATATGCTTCAAGAATAGATTTTGCAATTGGATGATTAGAATAAGCTTCTGCTAAAGCAGCATAACGAAGTAATTCTTCTGATGTCACATTTTCTACAGGCTCAATCTTATTTACCTTAAAAACTCCTTTAGTCAAAGTTCCAGTCTTATCAAAAACAATGGTTTTTACTTTATTCAAGGCTTCAAGATAGTTACCGCCTGTTATCAAAATACCTTGCTTAGATCCTGCTCCAATACCACCGAAAAAACCAAGTGGAATAGAAATCACCAATGCACAGGGACAGGATACAACTAGAAAGATTAAACCACGATAAAGCCAATCTTGAAATACTGCTCCTTTAATGAAAAGTGGTGGAAGAAGAGCTATTGATAGAGCAGAAATTACTACAGCTGGAGTATAGTACCGTGCAAACTTAGTTATAAAATTTTCTGTCTGTGCTTTTCTTGAATTTGCATTTTGTATCATATCCAAAATTTTTGCTACTGTAGATTCACCGAAAGTTTTAGTAACCTTTAGAGTTATAAGACCACTTATATTAATAAATCCAGCTAAAAGTTCTTCTCCAGCAACAACTGTTCTTGGTACAGATTCACCTGTTAAAGCTGATGTATCTACCTGAGATTGGCCATCCAAAATCACTCCGTCCAATGGAACTTTCTCACCAGGCTTAATAATAATCATCTCATCAATTCCAACTCGTAAAGGATCAACTTGAATTAATTTCCCATCACGTTCAATATTAGCATATTCAGGTCTAATATCTAATAAAGCTTTGATTGAGCGTCTTGAACGATTCACAGCTAAATCCTGAAACAGTTCTCCAACCTGATAAAACAACATTACACCAACAGCTTCAGGAAATTCTTGAATAGCAAACGCCCCAAAAGTAGCCAATGTCATCAAAAAATTCTCATCAAAAACCTGACCCTTAAGAATGTTTCTCCCAGCTCTTAACACTACCTCTCCACCAATTATCAAATAACTTATGACAAATAAGCTTAGTTCTACTGGAAATGGTAAGGTAAAGATCAAAGCACAAGCAAACAAAATCGCTCCAACACCAAATTGAATCAAATCTTTTTTCCATGTTTCTTCTTCATCATCTGTATGTGTATGATTAGCATGAGCCTCATATACTTTTACATGGGGCTCCCTCTTAATCACCATCTCCTTCACTTGATCGACAATCTGTGAGGCTATGGAATTTTGAAACTCCACTTCCATCATCTGATTAACAAGATTAATTCGTACATCACTAACTTCTGCAATCCCTTGAACATCTTTTTCGATCTTAGCTGCACAATTCGCACAGTAAAGCCCCTGTAGATGAATTTTTTTCTGTGTAGTCTCTTCTTTTACCAACCTTTGTACTAACGCCATAAAAATATCCTCCTTCAACATGACTCACAAGAGTCACGCTAATATATGAACATGTATTCATATATTCATTATATTAGTTATTGTTACCAATGTCAATAGATTTTTTGTTTCCAACAAAAAAAGAATGACCAACTACAGTTGACCATTCTTTAAATAAAACTCGTGAAAGATAACTCGCTTCGCAGTAAAATTTGCTTAATTGTTTGAAGGCATGGATATACTTAAAATTAGCGACACCTAAGTCAGCTCAATCCGAGAAAGCTTTCAATTACCAAGAAATTTAACACAGAGCTGACTTTTGAAGGAGCGTTTTTTAAGTATATCCATGCCTTCAAACAATTACCCACAAACTTTTAAGCGAAAGTTAAATCAATATTTCTCCACCATATCTATTCCAGTATAAAAATGATTCAATATCTGATCATAGCTAAATCCAGAATTCGCCATTCCTGCTGCTGCAACCTGATCCATTCCTACACTATGGCCCCAACCTCCACCATAAAAACGATAGGCTATAAGTTTACCATTTTCAAATTCAGGTCTTAAGAAAAAGCGATTACTTCGCAAACCACCAAGCTTTGAACGAAGAGAATTTTTCAGCTCAACCTCTCCTTCTGTTCCTATAGCTAAAATGGATATTACACTACCACCTTTTCCTCTACCAGTAACTTTTAACTCTTTCAACTCACCAATTTGAAGACGATCCTCAATAAATTTTCGACTAACCTGTCTTTCCCAACGAAAATGAATTGAACTAGTGAAATTTGGATCAGCAGAATAAGAATCTGGTTGATTAATAAGCCAATTTTTGAGCTCTGCTGGTTCTAATGGGAATTGATCAACCTCTTGATCTTTGAGAGTAGAAACTCCTAAGAGGTATGGCACTGCCATCCCCCACACATCTTTTACATCTTCTGTATGACCTCCTGAATTGGCACTATAAAGCGCATTTATCGGACGATCTTTATAAGTCATGATTATTCCTAATGTTTCAGCAACAGCCTGGCGAGTCGAATTTCTTTCCCATCCAATTCCATTATAGGCTGCACAATGGACAGTATCGCAAAGATCATATCCTGAAGAACTATGTCTACCTAAATGAAAATATGTGTAAGTTCTAGCTGCTACTGCTTGTACTTTCAAAGCCTCTAATGGCCATGAAGCAGACATTTCAGATGCGACTACAGAATAAAGATAGTCCTCCACATTAACGATATTAACCAATCTTAAGCCACCTAGATTTGGTATTAGTTCAAGTTGACCCCGATATTGTCGATCTTCTTTGCCAGACCAGTAATATCCTTTTCCAAATTGAATACCATGAATGAGTATTGGAGCATAACTAATGGGTTCGATCGTAATAGATTCAGAAAAACGAAGAGGTTTTCCATCAGGATATGATACTAATTCATACTGGCCCTTCTTTTCTTCTGCTTTCCAGATCTGACCTTCTAGTCCTTCAGCCAATATGTTTCCATTCTTATCTTTAACCTGGAAGGAAGAACCTACACGAAAGAAGATCATCTTTTGCACATCTCCTCCAGATAGTCCAACCTTGATTTTTTGAATATTCTCCATCTCAGGTAAAGGTTGAATCTCTTTGAAATTTACGTTTTCAGGCAAATCTTTAACCTGAGGAGGTGAAGTTTGAGATTTAAATCTTCCTGGGAATTCTTTTTCTAACCAAGTTATTTGAGCCTTAGAAAATTGATCCTGCTTATTCTCCGTTATTGCTTTCTCAAGGCGATAATAAGCTTTATCATAATCATTTTGTTTTAAATATAATAATCCTAATTGACGTTGTACTCCCTTAAGACTTCCGTCAATTCGTAATGCTTTTAAATAATAAGTGATCGCCTCATTCTCACTTCCTAATCCTTCATAAATCAAACCTTTCTGAATTGCAGCTAAAGCATATCTTGGGTTTGTTTCTAATGCAATCTCAGCATAAGTCAAAGCCTCTTGAATTTTTTCATTTCTCAAATAAATTTTACTAAGATAATAAGATCCTTCTGCTAAAACTACTGAAGAAAGATTTTCATTATTTAAAAGGTTTTTAAGACCTTTTTCCGCTAAATCTAATCTTCCAAGATTAAAATGAGCAATCTCTAAATACAATTTTATCTCAAAATCCAAAGAATGTTCACGTAAATAGCGGGTATATTGTTTTACAGCTTGTTCATAATCACCCATTTCTTCATATACCACAGCCAAGTTTATTGCAGCTCGAGAGCCAGGCTCGTAGCGAACAATTCGACTATAGTTTTCTATCGCCAAAGCCAGATTACCATCATAATATGCCTGATTTGCCTCCAGATAAATATCCTCAGTCTCAAGATAACCCTGAACTTCATCTCGAAAGCCAAAAAAAACTAAAAAAGATATAATGCCTAAAATAATAGTAATTAATATAAATTTCCGGTAATTAAAATTAATCACTTCTATTCTCCTCTCTGAGCTATGTTCTTATTATATAATTTATTATACAACATCTGTCTAAGAAGAACAATGGCTAGAAGGATTGAATCTATTTCCTCTTTATAAGTCTAAAGTCACTTTTTTTCTTTTGAGTTAAGACCCCCACTTCTATAAGTGGTAGGAATTGTTTTTAATCTTCAGTGGGGGTAGAATCTCCTACTGAAGCCCCGATGTTCAGCTTTAGCTGGACGAGTTCACGGAATTTACTAATAACCTTCTATCATGCAAAAAAACTGACCACCTAAGGTCAGTACTTTTTATAGTATGTGAGCTCTTGAGCGACTACTTTTTGTGGGCTAATCATTATATATCCAGTTCTTCAACCAAGTCAGCATTCTCAATAATAAATTCTTTTCGTAGCTCAGCATTATTTCCCATCAGTTTATCAAAAACTATATCTGCTTCTCTTTCGTCTTCTATCTCTACACGTTGTATTTTACGAGTCTCAGGATTCATAGTTGTATCCCATAATTGTTTAGGGTTCATCTCTCCAAGACCTTTGTAACGTTGAATAGTGTATTTTTGATCTCCGATCTTTTTCAAATACTTCTTTAACTCCTTATCTGAATACATATATTTTTCCTTTTTCTTCCCCAGGTTAACCTTATAAAGCGGCGGTTGAGCAATATACACATACCTTTCATCAATTAACTTATGCATGTATCGATAAAAGAGTGTCAAGATAAGAGTAGAAATATGAGCACCATCCACATCAGCATCGGTCATGATGATAATTTTACGATAGCGAAGTTTACTAATATTAAACTCTTGACCAATTCCACATCCCAATGCTGAAATAATCGTCGCAATCTCATTATTACTCAAAACCTTGTCCAGACGAGATTTCTCTACATTGAGAATCTTACCCTTTAAAGGCAAAATCGCCTGAAACTGTCGATCTCGTCCCTGTTTTGCAGAACCTCCCGCAGAATCACCCTCGACTAGAAAAATTTCGGATTTTTCAGATTTTCTGCTACTACAGTCAGCTAATTTTCCAGGTAATGAATGACTACTCAAAGCGTTTTTTCGCTTAGTAAGTTGACGAGCTTTTTTCAAAGCTTTTCGATTACGTACTGATTCTAAAGCTTTATCAATAATCGTTTTCGCAACTTCTGGATTAGTATCAAAATAATAACCAAGACGATCAGAAACAACAGTCTCAACTATACTCCGCATTTCACTATTTCCTAATCTAGCCTTTGTCTGACCCTCAAATTGGGGTTCAGGCAATTTTACATTAATAACAGCGGTTAAACCTTCCCGAACATCGTTTCCAGTCAAAGATGGATCACTATTTTTCAAAAGATTGTTTTTCTTAGCCCAGCTATTTAATGCTTTTGTCAGAGCAGATTTAAAACCTGTAACATGATAACCTCCATCTTCAGTATTAATATTATTGGCAAAAGAGTAAATCCGTTCATTGTAGCCATCATTATACTGAAATGATACCTGAATATTTTTATCATCAACTTGCTTTTCAACAAAGAGTATCTCTTTATGCAGAAGGTTCCGATTTTGATTCAAATGTTCAATAAACGAAATAATTCCACCTTCATATTTATAGGAAATCACATTAGATTTCTCGCCTCTTAAATCTTCCAAAATCAACTTTAAATCATTATTCAAAAATGCTGATTCCTGTAAACGATGAACCAAAACCTCAAATTTAAACTCTAAAGTATCAAAGATGGTGTCATCAGGTAAAAAGGTAATGATCGTACCACGTTTTTTCGTCTTACCAGCAGTAGTCAATTCAGTTTGGGGAATCCCTCTTCGATATTCCTGAATATAAACCTGGCCCTCTTTATGTATCTCTAATTTAAGCCACTCAGAGAGAGCATTCACAACAGAGATACCAACTCCATGAAGACCACCAGAAATCTTATAACTGGAATTATCAAACTTACCTCCAGCATGAAGAGTTGTCAAAACCAATTGAACTGCAGGAATCCCTTTATCAGGATGAATATCTACAGGAATACCTCGTCCGTTATCTTCTACTCGCACACTCCCATCAGGGTTAAGCGTTACTCGAATATCTTTACCATAACCTTGCAAATACTCATCAATACTATTATCAACAATCTCCCAAATAAGATGATGCAAACCTTTGCTTCCGGTAGTACCAATATACATACCAGGACGCTTACGCACAGCTTCTAAACCTTCTAGTATTTGAATCTGCGTTGCATCATATTTTATTTTTTCAAATAATGGCATCTTTCCACACTCCCAAATTCTAATATTATTTCGCACACGCAACAAACGTTCGTTTTCTATGGCTTCTCTTATCTTTTCTGGATAAAAAGAAAATTTCCTTCTCCATAGCTCAATAATCTGCTTTGCAGTATATCTGTTTCACAGTTTTAACAAATTTATTATACCAAATGGTTTTCGTTTTTACCAGACTTAAGTTTTACAAATCTAAAAATGATGGTATAATAGGAGATGTTACACCTATTTCAATAGTGGTTTTCTAATTTTTATAGAGGAATTTTAAAATTTTACTCGAAGAATACATAACGAAGTATGGAAAGGAGTTCATTATTATGAATAATGCGATTACAACGATTGCAATTGAGGATAAAATGAAATCTGCTTATTTAAATTACTCACTCAGTGTTATCGTTGGACGGGCTTTACCTGATGTTAGAGATGGATTAAAGCCTGTTCACAGAAGAATTTTATATGCTACTCGTGATTTAGGTCTCACTCCAGATAAACCCCACAAAAAATCTGCCAGAATCGTCGGTGAGGTTTTAGGTAAATACCATCCTCATGGTGATGCTGCTGTATATAGTGCTATGGTCAGAATGGCTCAAGATTTTGCTCAACGCTACCCTTTGATTGATGGACACGGTAACTTTGGTTCTATCGATGGAGATAGTCCTGCGGCTATGCGTTATACAGAAGCTAGATTAACTCCATTATCAATGGATTTGTTAGTAGATATAAATAAAGAGACTATTGATTTTATACCCAATTTTGACACAAGCCTAGATGAACCAGTAGTCTTACCTACAAAAATACCAAACCTCCTAGTCAACGGTTCTACTGGAATTGCCGTTGGTATGAGTACAGATATTCCACCTCATAACTTAAGAGAGGTAACTGATGGACTTGTCAAACTTCTTGATGATCCTGAAATCTCTATCAATAAATTAATGCAAACCATTAAAGGGCCAGATTTCCCCACTGGTGGAGAGATTGTTGGAATCGATGGAATTCAATCAGCTTACAAAACAGGAAAAGGACGAATTACCGTTCGAGCTAAAACTAAGATTGAACAAAAAAGCAAAAATAGGGAACAAATTATAATTACCGAGATACCCTATCAACTCCAAAAGACCAAATTGATCGAAGAGATCGCCGATGCAGTAAACAAAGATAAAATCAACAACATATCAGATATTCGTGACGAATCTGATCGTGATGGCATGAGAGTAGTTATTGAGTTAAAACCTCAAGCTAACACCAATATAGTTCTTAATCAGCTCTACAAATTTACATCTATGCAAACAACCAATAGAATAAATATGTTAGCATTAATTGATGGAAAACACCCAAAAGTTCTTAATCTAAAAGTAATATTAGAAGAGTTTCTCAGTTTCAGAAAAGAAGTAGTGACCAGAAGAACACGCTTCGAATTAAAACATGCTGAAAACCGTCTTCACATCCTGAATGGTCTAAAAATTGCCATAGACAAGCTGGATTTAGTGATTCAGATTATTCGTTCATCTAAATCAACCAAAGAAGCGAAAACTCAATTAATGAAAGTCTTAGAAATTACCGACATCCAAGCTGATGCCATCTTAAAGATGCAGTTACAACGTCTGGTAGGTTTAGAACAAGAAAAGATAATTATCGAAATTGGAGAACTAAATAACCAAATTTCTCATTTAAAATTGATCCTTGAAAACCCAACAGTCTTACGTGATTTGGTAAAAGAGGAACTCCTTGAGATCAGAAAAAAATATGGAGATTCACGCAGGACAACCATTGTCACTGATGCATCTGAAGCAACCATTGAAACTGAAGATCTGATCAAAGAAGAGGATGTTGTAATCTCACTCTCATATAGACAATATATCAAACGTTCAACTGAGACTACTAATGTTAGAGCAAGTAAAGCAGACTTTATCACCCATATTCTACATGGAACCACTTTGGATCGAATCCTCTTTTTCACCAGATCAGGAAACTGTTATGGCTTAAAAGTTTATGATCTTCCCGAACATCATGCTCTTTCTACCGGAGATCCTTTAAATAATTATCTAAAGATTCCTTTAAAAGAAGATGTAGTAGATATTATCATGCTGAATAAAGAGACCAAAGAACAATTCATTACATTTGCTACCGAAAAAGGTATGGTGAAAAAAACACTAGCTCAAGAGTATGATTCTTCTGTCACTGTCATCAAAGCTATTAACTTAGAAAAAGATGATCAAGTTGTCGGAGTAAAAGTTACAGATGATAATCAAAATATTCTTTTAGGAACTAAAAACGGAATGGCCATACACTTTGCAGAAAATGAAGTTTCACCTACTGGACGTAATACAAAAGGTAGTATTGGTATTAAACTTGAAGAGGATGATCTAGTAATTGGTTTTAGTCTTACTAGTGAGGATGACTATGTTGTTGCCCTAAGTAAAGACGCCCGCGGTAAGAGAACACATATTTTTGAATATAAGGTCCAAAAACGAAATGGCAAAGGATTAAAATCTCTCTCTAGCAATAAATATCAAATGTTAACTCTCTTAACCGGTATAAAAAATCAATATCTAATTCTCGTTACAGAAAATGGTGAGTTTAAAGATATCCAGATTAAAGATATTACGGAAACTCAACGTGCTGGAAATATGTACATTCAAGCTCAGCTTGGACGAAATCAACTCAGCGATATAGTTATCGTTCCGATTACTCCTGAATGGATTGAATCGGCGAAAGAAGTTTCTGATGACGATGAAAAATAATGTGAAATTTTAGTGTAAAAGCAACGAGTCACTGTACCTAAAGGAAAAACGCTCCTTCAAAAGTCAGCTCGAAATAAGATAGTGTTTCTTAATTCGAACTGACTTAGGCATCGCTTATCTTCCTTTAGGTACAGTGACTCTTAGTTTATACCATAAAAATGAAACTTAGTTCATAGTTTAGTCGTCAATATGCCTTTTTTTATCTACATACTAATCAGCCAATCTTTCACCTTCTTTCTCCTGCATCACTTTACTCCTTTCCTGACAACTAGCATGGTATAGATGATTTAGATTTAAACTTTTCACCAAATATGGATCTAGACCTCTTTTTCCATCATTAGCAGAATCAAAATATTTTGTTTTCAAGTTATTAAGTATTCTAATAGTCTCTTCATTCAAATCTTCTGACATATCTGCAAAAAGCAGTAGACGTTCAAAGCGTAATTCATCTCTTTCTAACCCATCTTCTATCCAAAGACGGATTAAACTTTCGCCTGATAAACCCTTTAATTTCGCCATTTTATCAATACTGCGGCCCAATTCCTGAGATACCTTGACCTCTAAACTTACCAATTTTTCGTCCTTAACATCTTTCCCCATAATTCCAGCTCCCTTCTTTTCTCTATTACCTTTATTATAACTAATTTCATTATTAATTTCAAATTTTTATAATTTAACGGGTTAACGCTTTTTCTACTTATAACTTTAACATAAAAAAGACTCCCCATTTCGGAAAATCTTCGACTAACATTTTCATTAGGAGAACCCTGAAGTTCAACAATTATTAATTCCTCCATTAACCACCACTATCAAAAACAAACTCAAAAAAAAATCCTATTTTTTTTGTTATTTTACCTTCTTTAATCCTTGAAATTAAAAAAAGAATCCTCTTATTATAAGGATTCCCTTTTTAAACCAAAACCTCAGGCCAAGGCCTGAGGTTTATTTTCAAAATGTAATTTACAGTTTCATAACGTTTGCAGCTTGAGGACCACGTTCGCCTTCAACCACTTCAAACTCTACTGCTTGACCTTCGTCTAAACTTTTAAAACCTTCATTTTGAATAGCTGAGAAGTGTACAAATACGTCATTACCATTTTCTCTTTCAATAAATCCAAAACCTTTTTCATTGTTAAACCATTTAACTGTTCCGCGTTCCATAATTAAACATTCCTCCTAAAAACTTTTAAATTACCTTAGTAACACTACAATAAGTATTACTCAGTGTCCTTATTGTATCACAAGACTTCACAAATGTCAAAGATTTTTTCATATAAATATTATTAAATTGCAAAAACGTGATTACCAATTATTATAGTAGTTTTTAAAGTTCTAAACCAATCCATATTTTTGGCTGTTTTTGGGTTATAGAAAAAGAGAGCACCTTTGCTTGGGTCTTTACCACTTAAGGCATCTCTAGCAGCTTGGTAAGCAGTAGCATTTGGAATCAGATTGATCTGCCCATCATTTACAGACGAAAACTGATTCGGTTGATAAATTACCTTAGAAACAGTATTTGGGAATTTATCGCTTTGTATGCGATTTAAAACCACAGCAGCAACAGCGATCTGACCTTGATAAGACTCTCCACGTGCTTCTGAAAAAATTAACCTTGCTAAAAGACCTAGATCTGCCTCAGAATAGTCAGTTGGTACATCACCTCCACCACTCGGTACATTAGGTGAATTGTCAGTAAATAAGTTTTTCATTAATTTAGCTAATAATATGATTCCAACTGCAATCGCCAACCCTTTATACGCATCTTCTTTTGATAAATCTTCAGCATAAACTGGAGTTGCTAAGACAAGTAAAAAAATCATTGGGAGAATTAGATTAATCAATACAATACTCGCAATTTTTTGTCGATTTCCCCGAGAAAAAAATTTCATCATACTAAAATCACCTCTCATTCTCGTTCTTATATTATATTACTACATAAAGTGCAAAATCTCCTTTGTTTAAAGTCGAAATAATAACGTAGTAATTATTTCTTAAGTTTAACGACTTCAGAAGGAGTTTTGAACTCTCACTGAAATTTTGAAATTGTTCTAATCTTCTACCCCCACCTGAAGAGTAGGAATACTTCGCCTTCTGAAATGTCGTTAAATTCTTCCACAAAAATTTTAGCAAAAAAAAGAGTGCTGTCTTTGAACAACACTCTTTTACATCCTTATTTTTGTTAATTACTTAACTAACATGGAAAGAAGTAAGCCACCAATCAAATAGAAAATATATTGGGTATCTTTAGCTTTTAAATCCACAATTTCTTCTTTCAAAGTCTGATTTTCTGCTTTTAATACCTGAATATCATTGGTATTATCCTTACTCTGTTCTTTAACTTCCTCCATCTGAATATTTAAACCCTGTACACTGAAAGATAAGCCTTCAGCAAGTTTGTTCTCCATTTCGACTATCTGAGTTTTCAGTGAAACCCAATTATCTTGACTAATCTTTAATTGCTCTTCCAGATCTTTTAAATCAATCAGTCGATCAATCATCTCAAGAATTTGTTGTTGACTCCGGGCGATATCTTCTTTCATTACAACTTGATTTTTCTCCAATTGAGTCATTCGACCTTCAAAGAGATTTTGACTTTGTACAATATCAACTAGTTCTTTGCGAAACTCAACAGTCAATTCACGGATTGTAGTGATATCATCTGCAGATGCTGTCACAGTACCACTTTCTAATCTGGTCAAAATTTTTGCTACAACCTCAGCAAGTTGAAAGCGAGATATGTTTTTATCTCCCCGGAATGTATTATCCTCATAAAGTGAAAGATAACCTTTGTTAATCAAAGTTTTTACACTTTTATAGGCCCAGTGAGATGAACTAACATCCTTTATTGTTTCTGCTAAACCAATAGTACTAAATACCAAAAGCATAACCATAACTAAAATTGGAATCCATTTACGTTTCATAAGACAAAATCCTCCTTTTTACTCTAAAATCTGAATCTCTAAATCTTCCATGCTAAATATACTGTTATTACCTGTCCCATCTGTAATCATAACTTCCGCAAAAGAAATTTTCAATGGACCAGGTTTTAACGCTTTAAAGTAAACTTCTGCCAAAATACCACTTTTTTCACTCGAACGGCTTAAATCACCTGAAATTCCCGTAATAACTCCTTTTTCTCGATCAATTACAGGATCAACCCAAGGTAGTGGCTCACCACCCAAAACAAAGATGGTACCCCGAGAAACATACATAGCCCGAGCAATTTCAGTATCATATGATAAATGAAGAATCAACTGATTCATCTCAGAAATATTACCCGCCCTTAATTGTACGCCGAAATATTCCCCAACCTTAATTTCTTCTTTTAAAGGTACCATATATACTTTGCTCTTTAATTCAGGAATCATTATACTTCCAATCAACGAAATCTTTGGACTGTTAAGAGAACGCAATTCAAGACCAAAATTCAACTTCCCAGAAACCATATCTGAAGCTTTAATCTTCCAAGGAATCATATAACTTTCTCCAGGTTTCAATGTGCCAATATATTTAGACATCTTTTCTTTTTCTGCAAAGGATAACCCTGGAGGTAAAATAACTAAAGAATGTACTTCATAAGCTGGAGATCCACCTGCATTTTTCATATGCAAAGTTAATTCAAAAGGGTTAGGTTCCAACTGTTCATCTGATGCTGTCAAGCTTTCAGGAAACTCTAACCAGGTTTTAAAACTTGGCGGAGGAGTAAAACTTACCAACCTCTCAGCCTGATTGTCATCTGTGTTAGAAGCATCAACTTTAACCTTATAAACTATCCGATCAGGTAAAGTCTTTCCTTTAACTGGCATCACTTCCCAAGCCACCTGCCCAGTAGAACCAGATTCCATATTCCCTAGAACTTTTTTAGTTGTTCCACCAACTACAGCAAAGCTACTTGGTAATTGAATCTGAGCTGTTACATCTTTTGCCACAATTTCAGATGTATTCTCAATATAAGCTACAACTGGGAATGATCTTGTTTGAGTATCAAAGATCACTTCTGCTGGAGAAGTAACCCCCAAAGATAATAAACCTGGAACTACAGTAATACCACCCAGACCATATTTAGTCACATAAATTTTGGTTTCGCCTGGTTCTAAATATTCAGGAGCCCAGAATAATGCAATTGCACTATCCAATTCAAATTCTCCGGCTCGCCAAAATTCTTCACCAGGATCAAAATCAAAACTCCATAATCCATCAGCCATACTACCCCAATCAGCAAAGTAAACCTTATCAGGTGTTGTAACATCTGGACCTTTTATTGTACCTTGTGCGGTCACCTTCGGACTGCTAATGGAATCAAAAGCTTGTAAGAAATCAGGTAAACTTCCTTTTATAAAAAACGCATCAGTGGTGATTGCTTTTTCACCAACTCTAAACGGTGCACCATCATTGGTTCCTAACATAGTATCTAACATAACTCTTAGACCCATCTTATGTCTGACTTCATCATGATTGGTAAAACGATACTTAATCAAAGCAGTATCATATAAACCAGTGGTACTACTCTTGGAAAAGGTCAAAATTTGCTCTACCTCAAGTGAGCCAAATGCAGCGGTAGTTATGATCCCATTTTGATCTCCCTCTTTCATAATCATAGGAGGTACAGTCATCTCGCCATATTTACCATCTCGTCCCGCACGTTGTTCCGTTTTACCGCCAAAAACATAATATTCTCCATCTAGAAAAATAGTAGAGAACGATGTCCATGGTTTGGGACGCCCATAAATCAAAGGTTCATTATCATCACCAGGGGCTATAGGGTTTCCACCTGTGATATCAACAGCAAATCTACCCATATTTTCTTCATTACCATTTACAACAATCTCGATATATTCATTTCCCAACCGGAGATTTCCATATTGGTCCAGTTGGGCATGTGCAGCAAAGGTTATGGTAAAAAAACATAATATAACCAAAAGAAAAACAAAACCTCTTTTCATAATAAAACCACTCCTTGATATAAACATTCCCAACTAGCTAGAATTTTATCTTTTGAGTTAAGACCCCCACTTCTATAAGTGGGGGGAATTGTTTTTAATCTTCAGTGGGGGTAGAATCCCCTACTGAAGCCCCGATGTTCAGCTTTAGCTGGACGAGTTCACTCCATAAATTTAAGCTCGCCAAAGATAACTTTGGTATCGCCATTTTTATACTCAATGACCATTTCAATAGTATATGGAGAAGGATAAGGTCTAAACTTCCATCCCATCTGAATAGTCCTAACTGCAACACTATCTAACCTCTGATCATTAGAAGTTTGAGTAACCATTACTTCACGAACTTCACCAGATGCTTCTACCGTTACTAGAATCCCTACAACCCCTTCAGTTCCTTCATTTGCAGCAGCCTTAGGATATACAGGCTTAACAGATTGGGCAATGGTCTCTGATGGATTTGAAGGTAAAGCAGGTTTTTTCTCTTCCTCAGGTTCTGGTGCAGGTTCTGGATCTCCAGTTTCCTCAGGAGTAGATGGTATTTGTTCTTGATCTGCAGGTTTTGATTCGGGTTCTGGTTCTACAACATCGGGTTCATCAACTTCATTTTCTGTTTGTTCAGGTTTTTCTTCAGGTTTAGGAGTTTCTGTTATTTCTATAACCTGATCACTATTTTCACTGGTTACTACCTGTTTAGAATCAAGATCAGGTGTTGTTTCTGGTTCTGGTTCTGGCTCTGGTTCAGGTTCAGGTTCAGGTTCAGGTTCAGGTTCAGGTTCTGGTTCTGGTTCTGGTTCTGGTTCTGGTTCTGGTTCTGGTTCTGGTTCTGGTTCTGGTTCTGGTTCTGGTTCTGGTTCTGGTTCTGGTTCTGGTTCTGGCTGATCCAAATTTGCAATTGCTTTATTTGGGTCTTCTTCTGTTCCTTCTACACCTTGAGAGCTTTCATCTGGTTTTGGTTCTTCAATAGGAGTTATCTGTACAGGTTTCTTTTCTTCCTCTTCTTCTTTCTCTTCTTTAATTACTTCTTTTTCATCTTCTTTTTTATCAGCAGGAGTGTCATCTTTGATAACTTCCTTCTCTAATTGAACAAAATCGACATTATATAAAATACCATCTGTTTCAATAAGCCCTTTGGTAGAAACAGTTATCAGATTATCTGGTAAAAAATACGCCACAGCAAGATGAATAACAAGTGAGAAAAAAAGAAAATATTTTAAACGAGATGGTTCTTTTGAAGGTCTTCTCATAATTTCAACTCCTACTTATTACTTTCATCTTTTTCAGTAGCCAAGGAAAAATTAGAGCCACCTACCTGGCTAACCGCATCCATAATCTGAATCAAAAATTTATATTTAGTATCCTCATCTGCTTTAATGACAACTGGTATCTTAGGTTGGTTTGCTAGTTGTAGCTGAACCTGATTTTTTAATTCATTTATCGTAACTGATTTATCTTGCAAATAGAGCTGTCCATCATTGGTAATATGAATCAAAATATTCACTGATTCAGTTTTTACAACTTTAGTCGCTTTTGGTAATTGAAGATCGATTCCGTATGGTGTAGTCTTAAAAGTAGTATATAACATAAAAAAGACTAGTAAAAAGAAGATTACGTCAATCATAGGGAGGATTTCAATTCTTGGCGTCTTCTTTAATTTAGACTTGAACATATTCCTCACCTCGATGACTCAAGATATCTAAAAGTTCCACACTCCACTTATTCATTTCTTTAGTTTGATATTCAACAACAGTCACAAAATATGAATAGCATAACATAGCTGGAATAGCTACAATCAATCCTACTGCAGTACTGATCAAAGCAGCAGCGATTCCAACACTTAACTGTTCAGGGCCAGCCATCGCCCCAACAGTGCCTAAAATATTAAAACTACCGATAATTCCTATAACTGTTCCTAATAGCCCTAATAATGGAGCAATCGAAGCAATTACATCCAATATCCTAAGATTCTTCTCAAGTTTATGTATCTCAGCCTCACCAGCGACACTGATATGTTCTGAGACAATTCTTCGATTCTGTCCATATTGTGTTAGTCCAGCAGCGATTATTTTAGCAACTGGCCCTTTTTCATTCTTCAATTCATGACCTGCCCTAGTAATTTCACCATCTATAAGCAACATCTCTATTTTTTTAAACATTCTAAAATTGTTATTTTTCAACTTTCGATAAGTAAATAACCGTTCCAAAACAACTCCTAATACGATAACTGAACATACAATTAATGGATAGATGGTGGGTCCTCCCTGTAGTAAAAACTCTAGCATTTTTATTACCTCCCAGATTATTTTTCGTTCATTAAAATATCTGATATAACTTCGACATTTATGAGATAATCTCCTTCTTTGATGTAAGTTCAGAAGTAAGTCAGTATATAATACCTAGCTAATATATAATAAAAGAAACTTAATGATTTTAAAGAATTTTATAAATATTTTTTCTTTGGAGATTCAATTGAGTTGTTTAAAAATCATCATCTAAAACTTAATACTTTCTAGGATCCTTATTATTCGACTATCTTCTCCCAAATGTTCAATATATACTTTCTTTTAAACCCAATAGAAAGATAAAAATCCATATCACTACCAACCTAAGCTTTAGTCGCGCCTATTTTTGCGACCCGTTCTAAACCTTCGGCAATGACAGAACTAGCAAATCCAAATCTGCTCTGTAATCAGGAATATTTCGCATAACCCCATAACCAACCTTTGAACGAGTTGTATATTTTTCTTCGTCGATATAACCAAAAGCCTTGGCATGAGCCAAACCCTGCTCAACATTGGTCACTTCTAAACCAGTTTTGATTGAGAATCCCGCTGGTAATTGTACCTTTGGTCGATCCTGGATATCCATAACAGAAACAACTTCACCCCATTTGGTTTGAGTATAACCCCTCTTTACTGCAATCTCTTTTCGTTGTTCATCACCTTCTGGGATATATTGATAAAGAGTATGTTTTCCATCCTTTTCAATAGTATGATTCTTTTCAGCAAATTCAAACATTTCATGTAACAGTTCAGCAGGTAAACTCTTTTGACTAACCTGGAAAAAGATTCACCACTTGCCTCCCCTTCCGAATTGGCAACTGCAATAATCTTTCCATCCCTTTCACAGATTCCGATTGCTTTTCCCATTCTTCAACAGATAAACCATTCATCATCCGGGCCAACGAATAAGAAAAATTCCAGCATTCGATTGACCAATTATATCCTTTACCAACTGTTTGATATGTAGTTACTAAAAAATCTCTCACTCTTTTAAAGTCATCGACGTATAATTTCTAAAAATTGCTTTCATGAAATCATCTCCTTATATTTTGATAGTTTTAAAAAAATCAATTAGCAAATTGTCATCATCATCATAAACCTCCTTAGCCAGCTTACATTTTTAATTATAACAAAATATAGTATTCAATTCAAACAATTTTATATACTTTAGCCTTAATTTATCATAATTGATTGGTTTTGGTTTCTTGTTTCACTGTCTGTCTCTCCCTCCATACATAATATTGACTGCATGTTCTGCACAAGTAACAGCTACATAGAAAACCCATGTTTCCTCCTCATATAGCCTATTCTGATAAGCTTTAAGAGACTTCTGAAAACGTCTAGATAGGCCCAACTTTTTATTAGAGAGGGACAAGTCTAAACCCCAATCTTTTTCATCAAAGAACTGTGGCAAATGGCTCACATTCTGCATAGGTCTTTGATCCTCACTGATAAACCTTCCTAAATTCGGATCATAATACCTTGCACTAAAATAATACAATCCTGTAGGGTCATCCTGCTGTTTCCCTGTATAGGTAACAGGATCTTTTACTGACACACCCATGTAATCAAATTTCCACTCTGAAGTTTCTGGTATCATTAAATCAGGTGCATCATTTACTTGCAAGTTTATACTTTGTGCTCCTTGGTTGATTCCATCTCCAGAAGTTTCTCTTGCATCTAATAGTATTAAATTCCAGTTATAGCCTTTCAACTTCCCTCCAACATAAAATTCTGTAAATCCATAATCTGTAACTGGATCATCAGGAAAATATATATTTCCATCATCTTTAGGATCATTGTATTCCTCAATCACTATATCATTTGCACTCTCCAAACTACTTTGGTCAGGGAAACTAGCATCTCTACCTGGGAAATATGGTTTCTCATCCCCAAAAGATTTATAGTCCACAGTTCCAACTATATTTCCATTCTCGTCAGTCACTGCTCTGGTACTTCCAAGATGGTCTGTATGATAAAAATACTTCTTCTGAACTCCGTTTTTCTGTAAGCTTCAAATACTTCCCACATTTTTTTACAATTAAAATCTAGATATAATAGCCTAAAAAGATTAAGGAGGCTATTATATGATCTTACTTTAATACTCATATTTTGCCTCCTTATGATTGATGAAGTGCCATTTGCTCACTTTTAAATCGTATTTTTGATGATTAACCTCTTAAGCTTTCCATATAGAACAAAAAGACTGTCAGAAAGCACAGCCTTTTGTTTATCATTAAACAAGCCACTACAATATAAAAAGTAGTGGCTTCAAAACTAGATTGATATTCCTCTAGACAACATTTTCTTTTGAGCGGAATTTAAAATTGAATACTCCAACATCTCTTTATTTTCTTTATAATAATTACAGGATATTCTTCTAAGCTGATTTTTCTTATTTATATTTATACATTTAAAAGATGTTTTTTCAAATTCATCACCATTAAAATAGGCTTCTACAAACCTTTCAGAAGTGTTCCCCATATTTAATAACATATCAAAAACAATCTTGCATTTCACCGCGTTGTAAGATAATAATTCCTTAGAAATTTCTTTCAAACAGGAGAAAGGAGTTTCATACGTTTGTGAGAATACAATGAAACTAAAATTTTCATAATTGACTCTCTTTATTTCATAGTTATTCATAGCTTCACTCCTTCCTTTTTTATACCTATATTATTTATGTTATCATAAATTTTTATTCATGGCAATATATAGTATGAATCAATTATTCTTAATGTGCCAATAATCAATCTCTTTGCTTCCTCTATATTCTCAATTAATCTGGTTTGATCTGGTGGTTGACTTGGGTCTGCCCAATGAAACAACCCGTGTCTATACGTATTATAAAAGTTATACCCATCTTCAATATATTTAATAGTTTTTGTACATCCTATTTTAGTTTTATAATGTGACTTTAGAACGTAAGGGCGACAATTCGGAGCAAATATTAAATTTATTATTATCAAATTGAATTGAAAGAATTAGGTAATAAACATTCATATTGTTCCATAATATTTTCCTTACTAATCTCAATGTTATAATTATCATTAAATAACCTAGGTATTTCATCAACTTCCACTAATTCAGTAACAAACATAGAAGCTTCACTAAATAACATCAATGGGCGACCTTGTAAGACAGCTTTGTTAGTTGTTTTATAGTAAAAAATAGTGAGGTTTTCATTATAATTCCCTTTTAATTTCCAGCAATCTGCCCCCTCTGATGACTCATATGAACACAATTCTTGGCAATAATCACTTTCTTTTATTAACTCCACAATTTCTTTAAAATCCTCATAGTCTATTCTTTTTGCAACAAACCATTTATTTTTGGACTTCACATCTCCTATAATACACTCTTCATCAATAACTATAAAATTCGCTATTTCTTTTCTTAATTCTTTCTCATTACCGCCCGAACAATCTATCGTTGTGCTTCCCTTATTGGTTTTAAAATGAAAATCCATGTAAAAGGATTTTCCATCAGCCGTAATATGTACTCTTCTTCTAGTTATTCCACGCTCCTCAAATTTTTCTGCTAATTCATATTCCAAAAACTTCAAATCACAAAACTTTTTGGGTGTATAATTATTTTATCTCTTCTAAGATTCAAATCTTTGTACATATCATTCCCTCCGTTCAGATTATAGAAAAATTAGAAAATACTAAAAAAGCAAGAAATCAAATTTATGTAATTCCTCAGTTTTATCCTTAACTTCCCATTTAATTTTATGTAATTCTGTATCTACATGCATAGTTATTACATTTATTTGGTCTATATCTTTACCTTCTAATTTCCATAACTCTTTTACAAACTTCTTCAACTTACTCTCTGAGATGTAGTAGTTTTTAAATTTAATGTTAAATGTATTTTTTGCTTTATCTTTTGATAACATTATTTTATTAAATATTTTTAATTTTTTATCATCATTAGCAAATTTAGTTGCCATTTTTTCTTCAGTAACACTATTTTCTAAAGCTTTTTTTGCAATATTATCAGCTTCATCATTATAAGTATCTCCCGAATGGGCTGCTACTTTTTGAAACTGTATATCAATTAATTTCTTATAGTTTTTTATGAAATCTATATATTTTTTTGTACCTACTTGGTTTGCCTTCCAATCACCAGTTGCCCATCTTGCTATACCTTCATAATCATGATAAATAATGATTCTCTCGTATTTATTCTCATTAGCCCATTTAATAGCCTCCATAGCTCCTAGCAATTCCCCGGCAACATTTCTCATAGTTGCACTCTCTTCATTGTTTCCTACTCCAGAAAGAATTGTTTTTTTATCGCCCAATAAAATACAACCAAAAGAATATTTTTTTAATTTTTCCGAATAACTTCCATCCACGTAAGCAATTATTGTTTTTGTTTTGATATGATTTTCGCTTTCTATTTCAATTTTAACATTTACCCTTTTAATAGAATTATCATTTTTCAAATAGTTTTCTGCTTCTTTTACAGTAGAGAATCCCTTATATATCGCACTGCTAAAACCTTCAACTTGTTTTTTGCATTCTTGCCAAGAACTAAATATTCCTGTCTTTCTACCGACCTTAACAGCATAGTATTTTTTGGAAGCCAAAATAAATCCTCCTTTTAAATTTTTCATTCAACACCTATAGAAATTAAGCTAGTTTAAATTCCAGTAATCAATTTATAATATTTTTAATTTAACTACGACTTTTTTTTACTTATAAGGCGTCAATTAGGCATCTATCACCGAAAAACTTTTTAAACTATAAATTATTATAGCTATCAAAATTTATAATTCATGCAAATAATAGCGATCTATTATCATTTTTATATAGCTATTTATGAATTATTAATAGATGAAACTTTCAATCACCTATTATTTAATAAAATATCTACAAAAAAAGAACCTCAATAGAGATTCTTTCACTAGACTAGTTTTCCCTTCTTTATTAAAAATTTATTTATATTTGTAAGCACACTGTTATCCAACATCCAAATATTTTCTTGAAAAAATCTTAGACTTTCTCTTTTAATTTCCTCATCTTCTAATTTAACAATTTTAAAGCTATTTAAATCAAATTGCACCCCATCAAAAAAACCTTCTAAAAAACGATTTGATGAATTTCCAGTACTCAATAACAGATCAAACAAAATTCCACCTTCATATTTGTCATTTAAACAACTTTCAATTTCATTCATATAGTTTAGCGGGTTAAGATAGCTAGTAGATAAAATCAAGTAAGAATATTTAGAATTACAAACTTTTTTTAATGCGAATTTTTCCATTTATCTTCACCCCTCAACTATTTTATGAAATAATTGACTTATATGTGTCTTCCATTAAATCTAATGTTTTTAGAATTATCATGTTAGCCTCATCTTTACTGTCAATAACCCTTGATGTACCCATCAAATCAGTATGAAATAAACTGTTGCGATGACGACAAAAAAAACTATAGCACTGTTCAATAGCATAACAAGTTTTGTCACAAGCTATTTCTTCCTTAATAGTTTGTTCCATTTTATATTTTCCTTGTTTTGAATAAAGCTTTCCTCTAAAACCTTCTTCATTACTAATTATAATTCCTTTAGACATAAATAAATATTTCAAATAACCTTCCAAAGTTCTCAAAGCAGGATAAACAAAACTCGAATAATCCGGTAGAGCAATATCAATTTTTCTATATGCTAAAGATGCTGATAAAATATTTTTAAGGGAACTGTCCAATACATCAAAAACAGTTGGTACACTTAATTTCATTTCATTCATAATCTCATCTGGTTGTATATCAACACTAAAAAATTCAGCCTGATTTTGAACAATATCATCAAAAGGAAAATATTCCGCTAAAAAACAAGTAACCTCTTGATAGTCACGGTAGAAACGCCGATCACTCGACGCCCCCCGCACAGATCCCAGCGTGCAGTTTTGTCGGGATAGAAACTGGATGCGCGCACCATATACCTAAAGAAAAGATAACGATATCCGAATCATTAAACGATCTATTTTT
>DAOVRZ010000088.1:0-26103 GCA_030627905.1 Halanaerobiales bacterium | reverse complement strand
ATCTCCTTCGATAATTAGCGTTGTTGGCACATTATAACCAATATTAGCTTCACTCATCTGACCTAATATAAAAATTCTCATTTGAGCAGAAGATAATGGATAATACTCTCTCTCTTCCGTCTTTTCAATAGATATATAACTGCTCTGTTCTATATTTTTAATATCTTCTGCCAGTTCTCGAATAGTCGGCTTTTCAAAGACCTCTCTCAATGGAATCTCTACATTCATCTCTTTGAACACTCTAGCAGTAAACTGTGTCGCTCTTAAAGAATGACCACCAAGATCAAAGAAGTTATCATAAATACCTATCTTTTCTACTCCCAATATATCTGACCATATCTCTACTAACTTTGCTTCAACCAGGTTAGTAGGTGCTACATATACTGTTTCAATATTGATCTTACTCTGTGGATTAGGCAAGGCTTTCCGATCTAACTTGCCATTTGGTGTCAATGGAAGTTCATCCAATTGAACGAAATAAGATGGAATCATATAATCAGGTAGCTCTTTTGATAAATAATTTCTTAATTTTGATACTGTTAACTCACTATCTGAAACAATATAGGCGCAGAGATATTGAGCACAGGCTTCATCTTCCCCTACGCTGACCACTGCTTCTAAGATGTTTGGATGGGTTAATAATTGTTTCTCAATCTCTCCAACCTCTACTCTAAATCCTCTAATCTTAATTTGGTGATCAATTCTGCCAATAAATTCCACTTTACCATCTGACAACCATCTCGCCAGATCACCTGTTTTATACAACCTTTCACCTAAACTCTCACTTTCATTAAGTGTAATAAACGGATTTGCTATAAATCTTTCCTCTGTAAGTTCTGGTCTATTTAAATAGCCTCTAGCCAATCCAACTCCAGAAAGACATAACTCCCCGATTACCCCTATAGGCTGTATCTGATCATTTCGATCAACAATATATACCTTCATATTGTTGATCGGTCTACCGATTACAGGTCTTTTTACAAAATCATTAATATCATTTTGATCGAACAGAATGCTTAAACATCCGATAGTTGCTTCTGTTGGTCCATAATGATTCATAAATTGGATTTTGGGATACTTGCTTTGATAGACTTCTAAATCATTTACTCTGATTTTTTCTCCACCTAAGACAATTATTCTAAGTGATTGTAATTCATCATCAACCATAAAGTTAGGACTATTAATCATCATATTAAACATAGATGGAGTCACTTTAATGAATGTAATCGAATTCTCGCCAAGATAATCGACCAGTAAGTTACCATCTTTGTATAAACTCTCAGCAACAATATGTAATGTTGCCCCACTAAGCAGTGAGGACCAGAATGCAGTATATCCTAAGTCAAAAGCATATGAAGAAAGCATGACAGAAGAATCTGCTTTTGTGATCTTTCCTTGCTTTGTAAACCAATTCATATAATTAGCTATAGATTGGTGTTCAATAGCAACACCTTTCGGTTTACCAGTTGAACCTGACGTGTAAATGATATAAGCTAGATTATTTGCAACAGCTCGCTCAGGATTGGTAGATTCACCGTTGTATGTAAAGGTATCTAAATCTAATTTTTCAATTTCAAGATCTTTTTGCAATCTGGATTGAGTTACTAAAATCTTTGTTCCACTGTCCTGAAGCATATACTTCATTCGTTCTGCAGGATATTCTGGATCAATTGGCAGATAAGCTCCTCCTGCCTTTAAAATACCCAGAATACCGACTACCATCTCCACTGAACGATCGACCATTATTCCTACAGTTATATCTTTTTGAATACCTTTTTTAATCAAAATTTCTGCTAACTGGTTGGCTCTATCATTTAACTCACTAAAATTAAGTTGCTCATCTGTACAGACAATCGCTTGATGATCTGGCGTTCTTTCAACCTGCTCTTCAAACAATTGATGTATTGTTTTTTCTTTTGCGTACTCTATTGTCGTGTCATTAAACTCAGATAAAAGTTTTTGCTTTTCTTCTTCTCCAATCATTTCAATCTCTGAAATTGATAACTCAATGTTTTGAATCATCACATTAAGTATATTGATAAAATGTTTACTAATACGTTCTATTTCATCATCTTCAAAGAGATCAACATTATATGTGAATTTAAAGGAAGTTTTCTCATGACTGGCAACCAAAATCGTTATATCATAATTCGTTAATGAATAAACAGAATCAAAGTTGATTTCAAAACCAACATTCCCATATTCCATTGAGCCAATTGGATAATTTTCATAGACAATGATTGTATTAAATAATGGTTGAGATTTATCTATATTACTTAAATGTTCGATATCAACCAGAGAGATATAATCATGCTCTCTAATTTCAACCAGTTTATTATTCACGTTGTTTAAAATTTCTCGTATATTGATATTTGTTATATTATTAAATAATATTGGAAGTGTATTGATAAATAAACCCACAATATTTTCAACATCCTCTACCTCTCCAGGCCTTCCAGAAACCGTCATTCCAAAACAACTTTGCTCAGTATTATTATACTTCTGCAATAAAATTCCCCATGCTGTCTGAATCAACACATTTATTGTTATCTCATTCTTCTTGCAGAATTCATTGATTTCTGCTGTTTTTACTTGATCTAATCCTATTTCCATCGTTCTGGATTCTGTTATGGATTCTCCCCTTCTCTTGCGTTTATCAACTGGTAATAATGTCGGTTCTGCAAAATCTTTCAGATACTCTTGCCAAAATTGCAAACCTATTCTCCTATTCTGCTTTTTCAACCACTCCAAATAATCTCCAAACTGGGCAACTGGTATAACTGGTAACTCCAGCTGATTTAGAAGAGAGTAATAGATTTGCAGGAGGTTTTTAATTACAACTGGCCCGCTCCAGCCATCCATTAAGATATGGTGGAATGTCCAACATATAAAATATTTTTCAGCTGATAATTTTAATAATGAGAGTCTATTTAATTTGCTCATTTTAAAATCAAATGGTCGATTTAGATCAGTATCTTTGAAGTTATTTATGTAATTACTTTGCTCATCAATATTTAACTCTGAAATATCTATTTCATATATTTCAACTTCTTTTTCTTCTAAAACGATTTGAACTGGACTTTTAGCTTCTTTCCACTTAAAATCTGTTCTAAATATTTCATGTCGTTCCATGACCTCTTCCCAGGCTGCTTTAAATAAATTGATATCAATCTTTCCTTCAAGCCAGAAACAGGTCTGTTCACGATAATTTGTCCCTTCCTCATTTAACAGACTATGAAATAACATCCCCTCTTGCATTGGAGTCAGTGCATTAATCCGTAAGATGGTATTTACATCTTCATAGCTGTGAAAAAGAAGATCAAATCCATCAATATCAAATAAATTTTCTACACCATAATCTGAAGCTGTAACGTTTTGGTCTATTCTACTTGTACAATGGGTAATCAACTCAGATAATTGCTCCAGATAGATAATTTTAAGCTTTTCAATCAAGCCTTCCTCGACATATTTCGCATTATAATCTACTCTGAGTTCCAATTTACCATTCAAAATCATACCATTAATCTCAATCAAACTAATATGACTATTATCATAATGGATGCTTCTTCCTGGATTTTCACTACAATTTGAGAGTAAACTTTCTTCGGTCTTTTCAATAACACCATCTAGTTGTCCAAAATAATTAAATGATATTTCTGGATTTAATCTCTGTAACTTCTCATTTCCCTGCAAATATCTTGAAATTCCATAATTTAGACCCTTATTGGGAATCCTACGGAGTGTTTCTTTTACAGATTTAATTGTCTTTTCGATGGTAGTTTGTTTTTCTAAATAGACTGGATATTCGCTGGTGAACCATCCAATTGTCCTCGATAGATCAAGTTCATCTATGATTTCTTCTCTACCATGTCCTTCCAGTGTTAATAATATATTATTACAATTCATTAATTCCGTCATAGATAGAGTGAGGGCTGTTAGTAAGATATCATTGATCTCAGTATTATAAGCAAGATTGACTTTTGTTAATAATTTTTCTGTTAAATCTTGATCAACTTGAACCGTTACACCCTTAAAATCTCTAGAATGATTCTCTTCTACCTCCATCTTTGACAGAGATTTTACTTGTACAGGATTTATCTTTTCCCAATATGCGATATCAAGTATTTCTGTTTCAGCAAAATGATTCAGCTGATGACCCCATTCTAAAAAAGAAGTTGTTTTGAATGGAAGCTTATCCTGAAGTTTAGAACGATATTGGTTCTCTAAATCCTCTAAAAGTATTCTCCAGGATACTCCATCAATCACTAGATGATGTACGATGATCAACAACCGTTTTCCATTATCGCCTAAATCAAAGAGAACTGCTTTAATCATCAAATCTGTTTCTAAATTCAGTTGATCTTGAATTTCCTCACTGATCTTAATGATCTTTTCTTTTTGCACTTCATACGAATCCCAGGCCAACTCAATCAATCCCAGCTCAAAATCAACCTCATCAAATCTTAGATTAAACTGCTGAACCTGCCCATTCTCAAAATTATACCCCATCCGTAAAGCATCATGATGTTCGATGATTTTCTTAAATACATCTTCTAGTAATTTCACATCCACATCTTCTCTTAAAGAAAAGAGATTTAACTGATTCCAATAATGTTGATGGCTAAACTGATGCTCAAAAAACCATCTCTGGATAGGTGTAAGTAAAACCTCTCCAGATACCTCTGCCTGAGATATAACTATTTTTTCCTTGTTATAATCCACGTTCTTCAAGATCTGAGCAATGGTTTTATGTTTAAAGATTTCTTTTACTGGTATGTTCAGTCCATATTCATTAGCTCTAGCCAATATTTGCATCGCTTTAATAGAATCTCCACCCAATGCAAAGAAGTTATCATTGATCCCTATCGTAGAAACACCCAATACATCTGACCAAATTTGAGCCAGTGTTTTTTCAACTTCACTCTCTGGTGCTACATATACTACTTCTATCATCATGCTCTCGACTACTTCAGGGAGAGCTTTCTGATCAATCTTACCATTAGAAGTCAATGGCATCTTCTCTAGACTCACAAAATAAGTCGGAATCATATAATCAGGCAATTCTTTTGACAAAAATGATCTCAATTCTGCTACTTTTAATTCCCCATCTGAAACAAAATAAGCCGCTAAATATTTATTCTCTTCCTGATCACTCCGAGCGACGACCACAACTTCATTAACTGCATCATGACGCAATAATTGATTTTCTATCTCCCCTATTTCGATTCTATATCCTCTCACCTTAACTTGAGTATCCATTCTACCTACAAACTCTATATTGCTATCACCAAGCCATCTAGCCAGATCACCTGTTCTATACATTCGCTCTTTGGTATAAGGATTTGTCACAAACTTTTCACCAGTCAATTCTGGTCTATTTAAGTAACCTCTCGCTAAAGTCACGCCTGATACGCATAACTCTCCGACTACACCAGGCGGTACCAAATGATTGTTTTTATTGAGTATATAAACTTGTGTATTTAAAATCGGATTTCCAATTGGTACTGTTCTGTATGTACTCTCATCCTCCTGGCACTTCCAGGCAGATGCACAGATCGTCGTCTCTGTAGGCCCATAAGCATTGATATATTCTACGCTCTCTTTCCAGCGATTTACTAACACAAAGTTCGTTGCCGAACCTGCTGTAACTATCTTTCGCAAAGATGCAACCTTTTTAGGACGTAAATTGGTTAAAAAAATTGGCGGTAAAGTTGCTATGGTAATACCACTGGTATTTAAAAAATTCTCAAAACGCTCATGATCGTTGATCGTATCTTTTGTAATCAAATATAAAGTGGCGCCTGATAATAAGGCCATATATGTTTCCCATACAGAAGCATCAAAAGCACAGGTCGCAAATTGAACGATTCTATCTTCTGCATTAACACCAAGACTCTCTTTAAAGAATTGACTCAAGTTTGCTATACCAATATGTTCTAAAAGAACCCCTTTTGGTTTACCTGTTGACCCTGAAGTATAGATAACATATGCTAAATCACTGGCATTATTGCTCAGTTCTAGATTAGAAGTATCACCAGTAAATAATTTTTCCTCTTCAAGATCTACGATCTCTCCTAAAAATGGAATTTGACCTTTTAAATGATGCTGAGTTAATAACAGATTTGTCTGGCTATCATTTAGCATATAATTGATTCTTTCTGCTGGGTATGTTGGATCAATGGAGAGATAAGCTCCCCCTGCTTTTAAGATCGCCATAATTCCAATAAACATTTCCAGTGATCTTTCAGCCATGATTCCTACGATTTGATTAGACTGTACACCTTTTTCACGTAAAAACCTTGCCAATTGATTTGCTTTGGCATTTAACTTTTCATAAGTTATTTGCTCCTTAGCAAAAACAACAGCAATTTGATTTGGGGTTTTACAAACCTGTTCTTCAAATAACTGAGAAATGGTTTGCTTTTCTGGATAATCTCCTCTTGTATTATTCCATTCAAATAATAGTTGTTCTTTCTCTTCTTCTGAGATGATCTCAATATCTGATACAGCTAATTCAGGTTCCTCGACAACCTGATAGATCACATTTTCCAAATGTCCGGCAAATCTTTCAATCGTCTCTTTTTTAAATAATTTTGTTCGATACTCCAAACTGCATTGAATTCCCTCATCTGTCTTAACCGCATTTAAAGTCAGATCAAATTTTGCTATCCTATTTTTAAATTCATAAGGGTGCAATTTTAGATCTGAAACCATCAATTCAGAAGAATCACTGTTTTGGAGGACAAACATGGTATCAAATAATGGATTTCTATTCAAATCCCTCTCCAAATCAAGTTTCTCAACTAACATTTCAAACTGATAATCCTGATGCTCATACGCCTTTAAAGCATTTTCTTTGACTTCTGTTAAAAATTGAAGAACATTTTTCTCTCCAGTGGGTAAGTTTCTGAGAGCCAATGTATTGACAAACATTCCGATAACATTATCTAAATCTCCCTGAAATCTCCCCGAAATTGGAGAACCAACCACTATATCTTCCTGACCTGTATATTTTGACAGTAGAATATTATAAGATGCTAACAAAACCATATACAATGTAGCACCATTTTGTGTAGCTAATTGATTTACTTTGGCAGTTAATTCATTGCTCAAAGTAAAGTTATAAGAAACCCCTGCAAAAGTCATCTCTACAGGTCTTAGATAGTCTGTAGGTAAGTTCAAAACAGGAATATCTCCTGCAAAGGTCTCCAACCAATATTTTTCCTTTTTCTTGATCTCATCTGACTCAAAGAATTTATTTTGCCATTCTGAGAAATCCTTATATTGAATTCTTAACTCAGGAAGTTCATTGCCAGCATAGGATTGGATAAAATCATGAATAAAAATTTCCATAGAAAGTCCATCAGAGATAATATGATGTAGGTCAATCAAAAGTAAATGTTTATCTGAATATTTGACGAGACCCACCCTGAGCAATGGAGCTTTACTTAAATCAAAAGGCTGAATAAATTCATCTATCATTCGATCAAGTTCTTTCTCAGCGGTTGTTAGATAAATCAGATTAAAATCTACATCTTTATGAATTCGCTGAACAGGTTCTCCATCAATCAGCTCAAATGATGTTCGCAATGACTCATGCCGCCCAATTAATTTACGAAAAACAGATACAAACCGATCCTGATCTAGCTCACCCTCAATCACCAAAAAGCCTGGCATATTATAGGTAATACCCTGGCCTTCTAGTTGATTTAATACATAGAGTCGCTTTTGAGCAGAGGATACAGGGTACGTACTTGTGTACGCATCTTCTTTCTCCTCAACAACTTCTATATAGGAATAGATCGACTCATCGGTTCTTCTAATAAATTCAGCTAATTCTCTGACTGTTGGGGTTTTGAAAATCTCTCCTAATGAAATTTCTACATTTAAATCTTGATATATTTTGGTAGCTAAAGATGCTGCTTTTAATGAATGACCACCTAATTCAAAGAAGTCATCATTAATCCCGATCTTTTCAACACCCAAAATTTCTTCCCATAACGCAACAAGGTTCTCTTCTGTTTCATTTTCAGGTGCTACATACTTAACCCCTGTACTGATACTTCCAGATGGCTCAGGTAATGCTTTACGATCTACTTTTCCATTTGAAGTCAATGGTATTTGATCTAAAGAGATAAAATAAGATGGAATCATATAATCTGGTAATTCTTTTGCTAAATAACTTCTCAAATCAGCTATTCTGGGCTGCTGATCAGAAATGATGTATGCAGCTAAATAGTTATTTCCACTCTGATCTTTCTGGTCTATCACCACTACATCTTTTATTACTTCATGCTGTAACAACCTTTTTTCTATCTCGCCTAATTCAATTCGAAAACCCCTTATCTTAACCTGACGGTCAATCCGTCCCAAATATTCCATATCTCCATTTGGTAAGCGTCTTCCTAAGTCTCCTGACCTATACATTCTCTCTTCAGGGAAATAAGGATTATAGACAAATTTTTCTTCGGTCAATTCAGGTCGGTTTAGATAACCTCGCGCTACCCCATCTCCACCAACACATAATTCTCCTTGTACACCAATCGGAACTAACTTTTGATCCTGATTCATAATATATGTTGTCAAAGTTGGAATTGGCTTTCCGATATTGCTAATATTATTCTCGATCTCATAAGCAGTGATCTCTTTATAGGTAACATGTACAGTTGTTTCTGTGATCCCATACATATTGATCAATCTAGTCTCTGGATACTTTTGATTCCAATCCTTCAGCATAATTGGTTTTAACGCTTCACCACCAAAGATAACATATCTAATCGCAAGCTCTTTCTTATTACATTTCAATTCTTCAGCAATCAAATTATAAAAAGCTGTCGGAGTTTGATTTAAAATTGTTACCTTTTCTTTTAGCAATATAGTCAAAAATTCTTGTGAATTTTGCGCTATTAGCTTTGAAATAATGATCAATTTGCCTCCATACAATAATGAACCATACATCTCCCATACTGTGAAATCAAAACAGTATGAATGGAAGAGTGTCCAGACATCAGTTTCTGTAAAGTCAAATTGAAATTTATCGTTGAACATCAATCTAATCAGATTATTATGTTCAACCATAACCCCTTTGGGCTTTCCTGTAGACCCAGAGGTATAAATGATATATGCTAAGTCTGATGATTGATTTATATTTTCTAAATTTGAACAATCCTCTGCAAACATTTTTTCATCCATTAAATCAATGATCTCCCCAGAAAAATGGTTCTGACCTGCTAGATGATTCTGAGTTAATAAAAATTGAGTCCTACTATCTTTTAACGTATAAACTATTCGATCTTCTGGATAATTCGGATCTATTGGCAGATAGACCCCACCTGCTTTCAATATCCCAATAATTCCGATTACCATTTCAAAAGAACGCTCAACGAGCATTCCCACTATCGTCTCTGCTTTAACACCTTTTTCTCTCAAAACCCTAGCCAGTTGATTTGTTCTTTCATTCAACTCCCGATAACTCATTTCTTTATCTTTAAAAACCAAAGCTATGTTATCAGGCGTTCTAGTCACCTGTTTTTCAAACAATTGATGAATCGTCGTACCTTTTGGATAATCTGCTCTAGTATCATTCCAATCAAACAAAAGCTGTTGCTTCTCCTCTTTAGAGATCACCTCGATCTCCTCAATCTTCATCTCTGGGCTAGCAACAACTTCCTGAATGATATTACAAAAATGTTCTGCAAACTTCTCCATTGTTTCTTTTTTGAACAATCGAGTGGCATATTGTAAATTAAAACTGAATTTATTCTTTTTCTCCTGGCCTTCTAGGGTAATATCAAATTGAACCGTTCTGGTTTCAAACTGATATGGAGAAAATTTTAAACCTTCGATCATAAGTTCATAGTTATTAATATTTTGAAAAACAAACATTGTATCAAAGAGTGGATTTCTACTCAGATCTCGTTTAAGATTAAGTTGATCAATTAACGTTTCAAACTGATAATCCTGATTTTTATAACCATTCAAGGCATTCTCTTTTACTTCTAAAAGGAAGTCAGAGAAGGATTTATCTTGAGCAGGAGTATTTCTCATAGCGATTGTGTTCACAAAAAATCCCACTGTATTTCTCAATTCAGCATGTTGTCGCCCTGCGATTGGGGTTCCAACGATAACATCATCTTGCTCCGAATATTTAGCCAATAAAACATTATACACAGCAAATAAAAACATAAATACTGTCATATCTTGTTTACGAGCCACTTCTTTCACTTTTAAAGCTAGTTCTTCTCCTAATTCAAAGTGAAAATTACTCCCTTCATAGCTCATCCGTTCTGGCCTATGATAGTCAGTCAGCATATTTAATACTGGTAATTGACCATTAAAAACTTTCAACCAATAGTTTTCTTGTTCTTGAATCAACTCACTATTTAACAAATCATTTTGCCAAATGGCAAAATCTACATATTGAATTTCCACCTCAGGCAAATTTTTATTTAAATACAATTGAATCAATTCATTAATGATAATACCGTTTGAAAAACCATCAGTAATGATATGATCTATATCAAAAAGAAAAAGATATTTACAATCTATCAATTTAATAAGTTCAGCTCTCATTAAGGGAGCTTTCGTTAAATCAAAGGGTTTGATAAATTCATAGATTAGATCATCTATCTCTAATCCTTCAGCCTGGCTATAACTGATCGTAAAATCAACTTCCTCATAAACCACCTGTGTCACTTTACCATTATTAAACTGAAAAGCTGTCCGTAAAGCTTCATGTCTTTCAATCAATTTATAAAATGCATCCTGAAATCTTACCTTATCTAAATCCCCCTCTATAATCATTGCGTGTGGAAGATTGTAGGCAGTATTTTTACCACTAAATTCTCTTAACATATAAAGTCTTTTTTGAGCAGATGAACACTCAAAACACTCAAATCCCATCTTATTTCCCCTCTCTCCTACGTGGAATTTTTTTAAAAGAAATTTTATTAGAGGTCGAATTAGTATTTTGCTTAAGTACTTGCTTACTAATTTCAGCAATTGTAGGATTTCTAAAAATTTGATCTAATGATAACTCAATATTAAACTCTTTCGAGATTTTTGACATCAAGGTAAGTGCTATGATGGAATCTCCACCTAAGTCATAAAAACTATCATAAATACTCACTTCTTCTAGTCCCAATACTTCTGCCCAAATTCCAGCTAATTTTCGCTCATCTTCACCTAAATCCGGGTCATCTTCTTTAATTACTACATTCGTAACTCTTTTAAAACTACGCTCGTGGGATTTATTTCTCTCTCCAATCATTGCTAAAATTCCTTTAACAATATCCTCTTTATCAGATTTATTCAATATTTGATTTAATAAATCCATATTTTCAGCACTCACAGCCACTTCTTTCCTCGCCAGCATCATTTCCGAAGGCTTAACCCAACATTTTTTACGATCAAATTGATAGACAGGAATATTGATCCGTCTTAATTTTTGCCCTTTATAAATTTCATCCCATGCAATCTCAGCACCTGATACATATGATCTAGCTATCTTTTCATAGCTGTCTTCTTTAAGATCAACTTTTTCCATCACATTTTTGCTGTTTTTTACATTTCCATAATAAATTCTTTGACCATCTGCAACCTTTTCAAATTTAAATTTATACAACCTTTTTAATTGACTCATCAAATCTTCACGACCTTCAACGATCAAAGCCAGTCTATAACTATAATGGTTTCTACCTGTATTAGCTGTAAAACAAAGATGAGCCAAACAAATCTCTTTTTCTGACTCTAGAAAAGTAATATATTTAGAAATGATATCTTTTAATACTTCTTCACTTTTTGCTGATATCGTCAGTATATTCACTTTTGATTCATCAGTTTGTGATTCCTTCTCTAGTTTTGGAGCTTCTTCTAAAATCATATGCACATTTGTACCACTCAAACCAAATGCACTGATTCCAGCTCTGCGTGGACCAGATTCTACATTCCAATGATTTAATTTAGCATTTACATAAACTGGAGAATTAAGAAAATCAATCTCCCGATTTGGTTTTTCAAAATGAAGACTGGCTGGAATCTCCCGATTTTTTAAAGCCAATATCACTTTGATCAAACCCACAATCCCTGCAGCATTATCTAAGTGTCCTACATTTGTTTTTACTGAACCAACGGCACAAAAGTGTTTCTTCTTTGTATGCTTTGCAAACGAGTTCTGTAAAGCATAAATTTCAATCGGATCTCCAAGTTTTGTACCTGTCCCATGAGCTTCAATATATGAAATTGTCTCAGGATGAATTCCTGCCCTTTTCCAGGCTTTTTGGATAACCCCTTCCTGAGCCTGAAGATTAGGAGCTGATATTCCAATCGACTTACCATCCTGATTAGTAGCACTTCCTTTGATAACCGCATAAATTGAATCACCATCTGCTAATGCTTTTTTTAGTGGTTTTAAAAGAAGGACTCCAACCCCTTCACCAAATCCTGTCCCAGTTGTGTTATCATCAAAAGATCTAGCTCGACCATCTTTTGCTTCAATACCAATTCCCGGGCCAAAACCTCCCCCAAACTCCCCAGCATCTTTCGGCTCCGCAGGTATTAACCAGACCTTAACCCCTCCCGCAATAGCCATTTCACAATCTCCATTTTTGATACTTGTCGATGCCAGATGGACTGCTAATAAGGCAGAAGAGCAAGCAGTATCAACCAGCATACTAGGGCCAGTTAAATCCAATAAGTAAGATAACCTTCCCGTTATAACAGCATTAATGTTCCCCAAAGTTGCCAAAGAAAGCAACTCCGGGGAATATTTTTGTATCAATTTTTTATAATCATCACCAAAATCATGACTATGTCCGACAAAGACACCTGTGTTACTTCCAGCTAATTTCGTTCCACCATACCCGGCATCTTCAACTGCCTGCCAGGCTGTTTCTAAAAATATACGCTGGTTTGGATCCATCAAACTAGCTTCCCTGGCAGAAATGCCAAAGAAATTTGGATCAAATCTATCGATATCTTCGAGGTATCCGCCCTCTCGGATAATTACCTCATCTCTGCTCAAACCTGTGAGTTTTAAATACTCATCTATGTTCTCATCTCTTGCTTTTGGCAACTTACGAATAGAATCCTTACCTTCCTTTAACAACTGCCAGAATTGATCTTTATCTTCTGCTTCAGCAAATCTGCAGGCCACTCCAATAATTGCAATATCTTCGGTCTGAGATTCTTTGGCTTTCGTAAAATTATGCAGTTCTTTTAACATCGTCATCGCTTCTATATTTGACAACTGATTAGAAGCCAGTTGTGAATAGATATATTTTTTAATGGATTCCATTCATTTCTCCCCCCATTAAGTTAGTGATGCAATCAATTCATCCGCTTCTTCCATTGTGATTTCTCCCTTTTTAAACCTCTCAAGAATCGTTTCTATTGTATTTTCCTCATTATCTTCATCAACCACAACACCAAATTGACTCTCATAATAATCCATAAACATCTCAATCGTATGATATTTAAAGAGATCCATAAGTTTTATCTCATGATCAAGAATCTTATTTATCTCTTCATTAACTTTAATGATCGATAATGAGTTGCCCCCTAGAGCAAAAAAACTATCTTTAATTCCAACATGATCAACATTTAAAATGTTCTGCCATACCTCTACCAACTTTTCTTCAATCTCATTTCTCGGAGCCACATACTGGGTTCCAATTTCCATTAAACCCGCAGGTTTCGGTAAAACTTTTCTATTGATCTTTCCATTAGAATCCAGAGGTAGTTCATCCAACTTAGTAAAGTATGCTGGAATCATATACTCTGGAATATTCTGTAAAAGATATTCGCGAAGATCAGCAATCGGTAAGTCCTCTTCAGCTTCATAATATGCAGCCAGATATTTGGTCTCCACTTTTTCCATCACTATCTCTTTTTCTAAACCGATCCGCTGTAAGAAGTTCTCGAAACCTTTATTAGTTACATTACATTGTAAATCTTCTTTTACATTTTCTACTGTGATATGACCCAATCTCTGCTCCCAACTAGTTGCAAGTCCATAATAATGATACTCTGCTTTCTTTAAGTGACCATAATCTCCAATATGTTTGATTGAACAGTTAGTAGAATAGATAGCATAATCCTTACGTTTTTCCCAGTATGAATCTTTATCATTCAGATATGAGATCATCTCTTCATTGGTTATGTCACAATAGCGATAAAAATCAATCGTTTTTATCTGATCATATACAGTTCCATCATTTACCACATCAATATCCAAATACTCGAAAATTTTCTCATCTAAAGCAGGCAACTGTTTCTGTATTTTTGCAAGTTCTTTTTCAATCTCTGTCACATCTGAGATCCCCTGTTTAAAGAACTTAAATAGCTTATTTTCAATAATCTGACCCCGTGATAATGTAGCACCGACCACAATCTGAATACCATTTTTATAAGCATACTCAGCCGCCAAAGAAGATAATAATAAGAAACATCCTTTACATACGGTGTGAGCTGAATTAAGACTTTCCTTCAAAATTTCCTTTGTATTATCATGGGTTAGAACAACATGATCTACGCCTACCTTTTTTGTAACTTTCTTTATATTTGCTAGATCCGATTTGGTAAGATATCCATTATCATAGGTAAAAGCTAATACCTTAACTCCCATCTCAACTAGTCTATATAAGGCATAAGCTGAGCCACGTCCACCACTATATAAGATAAGGCAATCATAAGTTCCGTTTGCTGACTTATTCTCTTGAATAAACTCAGTCAGATCATCCAACTTTTTAAAATATTGATCTGCCATCTCTTTATATTGACTAAATTCTAGACAATGATTGCAAACTCTATCTTCATTGATCACAATCTCAGGATAAGCACTCGAGATTCCACATTCTCTACAAATCAAGATCTCATCTTTATCATCCTCAGTATCTCTGACCACAACAGCACAATTTCGAATCGTTTTGTGTTTCAGCAGAGCTGTTTCGATCTCACCAAGTTCCATTCTATATCCTCTAATTTTCACTTGATTATCAACACGACCCATAATCTCAATCGTTCCATCCAAAAGCCAACGACCTACATCGCCTGTCTTATATAATTTACCTTCACCAAAAGGATTATCAATAAATACTTCATTGGTCTTCTCAAAATTGTTGATATACCCTCTGGCTATACTGTCACCAGCAATACAAATTTCTCCGGGAATTTTTAATGGAGTCAACTGCAAATCTTTTGATAAAATATAGATTTGATTATTTGCAACCGGCTTCCCTATGGGGACAACAGAACGTTTGTCATCTCTTTCAAGATAATAATATGTATTATTGATCGTACATTCAGTTGGCCCATAGGTATTAACGATTTCACCTTCAAAATAAGTGTAGAAATTATTCACCACATCCATGCTAATCGGCTCTGCACCAATCAACAGCCAAGGTAATTTTAACTTTCCTGTAAAAGATCTACTATTTAAAAGATAAGTCATCCCTGTAACTAAAGAAGCTGGACAATACATCATCGTCAATCCATCATGGTCTGTCATTAGATCAATCAAATACTCTGCATCTTTGCTCTGTTCACTGGTAAGAATTTTTACCCTTCCACCTAAATAAAGAGGCCAAAATATTTCCCAAACTGAAGGGTCAAACGTTAAATTTGTTCTTTGCACAACTGTATCATCTTTACTTAATTGAAACTCTTCTTGCATCCAATCAATACAATTATTAACTTGTTTATGTTCAACCATAACCCCTTTAGGTTGACCTGTTGAACCTGATGTATACATAACATAAGCAAGATGATTACTCGTTGTAATCGGTTCAAGATTTTCAGTAGCTTCAGCCATGATACAATCAGCTAGGCGATCTAAGAACATTAGCTCTACAGATTTATCCTGTACTTCGTTTTTATTTTCAACAAAACCAATACCATCAATCGTTCTTAAGACTTCTGTATCAGGAATTTTAAAATCATTTTCAAACATCTTCTCCAATAATTCAGCAAACGTATATTCACCCTCACCAAAGGCTACCATATCCACATTCTGATCCTGTAAGATGGTATCATAATCGCTAGATGCATATGGACCACCTGTGATAATGGGAACTTCAATTCCCCACTGACGTAAGAGAGCAACCGTTTCATGGAAGAACTCTTTAAAGATTGTTAAAGTTCGAATCCCAATCAAATCTGGCTTAAAATCTTCTACAAGAGCTTTTAACTCCTCATAACTATCAAAATCATTTCCAGACTTATAAACTCGACCATCAACCCGCTCACCAAATTCTTGATTTATATATGTCAACAAACAGATTAATCCGATTGGTTGTTCTACAACTTTATATAACATCTTGCTTGAACTAAAGAGTTGAGATAAATCAAGAAGCAATATATTCTTCGCATCTGGATTTGTCTTCTTCACTATTTCATTTTTGCGATCGAAAATCGTATATGCAAATTCCTCTTTCTTTTCAATTACTGGAATTTCAAAATCATCAATTCCTGCAAAATCTAGTATGTCAGAGATAGAATTGATATCTACAGGTAAATACGCATTATACTTTTGAAGGAAAGCACTCTCATCTAAAATCTTCATCTGAACAGGCAAGACATGCTTCAAACGCTCTTTATTCAAGAAATACTCATTTAAGAAACTAGACTGATACTGTCGAGTAAAACTTTTTGGAAATGGTAATGTTTCTGGTAACTCGTGAAAAGCCCTATTTCTTGATCTTAAGATATCTTCTTTAGAAACTCCATTTGCCAGAGCAAACTCTTCCATTTCCGTATTCGGAAATATTTTTAAAATATGTATGTATGGAAAATGAAGCCATTTAACATCTTTAATAAAATTAAGCGTCATCATAGCTTCTTCTTCTATTTCGGTTGGAAATCCATGCATCGTAGCTAACTCTAAAATAATTCCTGGATGCTTAGTAGCTATATAATCAATCACATTTTTAAATTCGTCTAAATCAAGATTTTTCTTAAGCAATTTTTGAAGTCTTGGTGAAGCGGTTTCCAAAGAAAGATTAATCCCCCTTGTTCCTGCCTCAACCATGAGGTCAATATACTCTGGTGTCAAAATGTCTCCCCTCAATCCGTTAGGGAAAAAGATTTGGAGATCTAATTTATTTTTAATTATCATTTTAAATAATTTACCACTATTCTCTTTATCTAAATTGAAACAATCATCTATAACAGCAAAGTTCCTTACTCCGTTTTTATAATAGTACTCAATCTCCTGATAGATGTTTTCCGCACTCCGATGAACATGGAATTTTGACCAAATTTTATGACAATATAGACAATGATAAGGACAACCTCTAGTGGTCTGAAGTGAGATCGAATTATTGACACTGGCCATACCAATCTTATTTTTATATTTACTCAAATCAATCAAAGAACGATCTGGCATTGGAAGGCTGTTAAACTCTTTAATATGACCACGTTGTTTTGTAACAACAATCTGTATATCATTCGAATTATAATTTTTTAGAGATGTAAACGGAATCTCTTTTCGACTCTTCTCATTCGTAAGTAAAATTCTAGCATTCGAATCTTTTAACATATAAAGAATTCGTTCTGTTGGATAGTCTGGATCAATCGGCAAATATGCACATCCAGCCTTTAAAATTGCCAATAAACTGATGATCATATCTTGAGACCGTTCCAACATGATTCCTACAACTGTTTCCTTAGTCACTCCACACCTTCTCAATCGTCTTGCCAATTGATTTGCTTTTTCATTTAACTCTCTATATGTTAACTCATGACCCTCAAATTCGATCGCAATCCTCTCAGGTGCCACTTCAACCTTTTCCTCAAATAATTGATGAATCATCTTATTTTTTTCATATGCTCTAGCAGTATCATTAAAGTCAAATAATAATTGATTACGTTCTTCCTTTGGTAAAATATTTAACTCAGACACACTAAACTCTGGATTTGAGATGATCTCTGATAAAATATGTACCATATGGGTGTTTAAGCGTTCGATCGTTTCTCCAGCAAAAATCTCTACATTATAAATAAAATTGATCTCAATATCTTTTAAAAGAACCACTTCTACTATCAAATCAAAGTTAGGCATCTCAAATGAAGAATAAGTGTTAACGCATAATTGATTATCACCTTGATTTAATTTTTCAAAGAAATCGAAGCTTTCAATAACTAATATAGAATCAAATAAATTATGTTTTGCATCAAATTCACTATATGATTTAATATCAACTAAAGACGTTGATTCAAAATTTTGTCTCTCAATCGCTTCATCATTGATTTTATACATAATTTCACAAATATTTTTCTGTTCCCCTCTTCTAAAAATAGCTGGAACGGTATTGATAAAAAGCCCTACCATATTATCTACTCCATCTATGCTAGATGGTCGTCCCGAAACTGTAAGCCCAAAGATTACCTCGTCTGAATTATTATATTTCTGAAGCAAAATTCCCCAGGCAGTACTGATGATCGAACTAACTGTTACTTTCAAATCTTTTGCTAAATCTTCAATCTTTTTTGTTAAACCTTCTGGAAGTTTAAAAAGCTGATTATCAACTTTTGTTAACGAGTTTTTCTTAGGATAATCTACAGGAAGCAAAGTTGGAGTTTGATAATCCTGTAAATATTTGCGCCAATAATCTTCCTGTTGTCTCTTATCTTGATTATGTAACCATTTTAAGTATTCCCTAAAATTATTTTTTACTGGTCTTGGCGGAGTATTTCCCTGATAAAAACTATTATAAGCCACAAAGAATTCTTGTAGTAAAATACCCATGCTCCAACCGTCATATAAAATATGATGATTGTTTAAAATCATCTCATAATTATCTTCCGATAGTTTGCATAAGCTGACTCTAAATAAAGGACCTGTTGACAAATCAAATCTTTCTTTTCTTTCCTTCCTTCTTAACTCCTCAATCTTTTGATCCTTTTTTGTAGTATCAATGAATGTAAAATCATACTCTTCCAGTATTAATTCTTGTTCCTTTAAAACTATTTGGATCGGTTTGTTCATATTATCCCATCTAAAAACAGTCCGTAATACTTCATTATTTTCTATAACAAAATTCCATGCCTCTTTGAATACCTCAATATTCACTGGGCTAGATATATTTAAACTTAGTTGAGAGAAATATTCTTCAGTTTCAGGATTACTTATATAATGAAATAATATTCCCTCCTGCATCGTACTCAAACTTAATATGTCTTGTACATCTTGCTTTTGAATTTTTTTAGAATTTTTCAATTATAATCACCCTCATAGATTTTTTGTTTGAATAAATATTTTCAAAGAAACATTTCAATAAAATAAATTTTAAGTGTTATTACCTGAATATATTCTACAATAGTTAAACTATGTTGTAATTATACAGCAAATTAATTTAAAAATCAAGTAATATCTGAAAATAATTATATAAGCAAACTACTTATTAATATTATTTAATGTAAAAAATAACCAGAAAACGACCAATTAAAAAATAGTCGTTTTTCAATATAACCTCTTCACTTTATCCAGACTAGAAAGGGTTCTGAATATATCTATTGTTGTCAAATAAAAACAATATTTTCATCCATTCATCAAATTCTTTTAACAACTAAATTGCTCTTCCTTTGATACTCTAAGTCAATATCAAAAGCACCAGCCAAACATTTTAAACTTTCATTACTAATTTGATTACCACTCTCTGCTCTCTGAACAGTTTTTCCACTAACTCCTGCAATAATTGCAAATTCTAAAGTTTTAGATCAGAAAGTGTTATTGCCCTCTTTAAAACATCTAAAAAAGATAGGATTATCAATTCCTTATCTGATAGCAGACATGGGGTATATTGGTGGAGAAGATAAACTATCATCAATAACAGATTATTCAACTACAACCGTAACACAAACCAAGAAAAACATGATTCCACCAGATATTTGTAATGATAACGTAAACGTCAAATAGCCCCCACCTTTAAATAAGATAGGGGCTATGGTATTATTTATCTTTGTGCAATTGATGAAATTTATTATTTGCATTTTGGAATTTTTATTATAAAGAATCCAGTTTTTTTTGAGAATTTTTATATTTTGCATAGTTTTCTTTCATCAACTCATGGTATCATTAATATATCATAAACGTCGTATTTGAATCCCTTTGTTTAATTTGACAATATATTCCGAGTTTAATATATCTTGTTAAAAAAATTCAATATCCTTGAAAAGATCGAAAACCTAGATGAAGTTATTGATATTAATGTGCATTCATGTATATATGGATGTTATTTATCTGATGTTGCGGGTGAAATCCATACAAGACAGATGTTTGATATGCCTGTTATTAAGATAACTGTAACAGAATTCAGACTACATGAGGTGGAGTGTCCAAATTGTAAGAAAGTACACAAAACTGAGTTCCCTGAGGATGTAAAACAGCCTGTTCAATATGGGATAAATATGTAAGCATTAATGTCGTACCTGACAAGCTATCAGTTATTACCTCTCAAAAGATCTACAGAGATCATAAGTGATGATACAGGACATAATTTGAGTGAAGGAACACTGATAAACGTAAACAATCGACTTTATAAAAGTCTTGAAGAAGCGGAAATTTCTATAATAGAACAACTTTAAGCAGCTGAGGTAGTAAATTTTGATGAAAGTGGAATGCGTTGTTACGGCAAGACAAAATGGCTCCATAGTGCATCTACTGACCAGCTCATCATTATGCAGTTCATGACAAAATAAGCTGGAAAAATTTAATATTTGAGACACTTTCATTTATGTATGACTCTGGCATACCCTTTGATAACAGCCTTGCAGAACGTGATATACGAAGGATAAAACTGAGGCAAAAAATCTCAGGTTGTTTTCGAAGTAAAGAAGAGGCTAATTCGTTTTGTAGGATACGTAGTTATATTTCTACATGTCGCAAGAATGGTAAAGGGATGCCTGAGGGTGTCCCTTTATTTGTGTTGCTTATATTAAGCATGGGGTAAAAGACCATGGTCTGCTAGTATCTCAGGCATCCCAATAATGGAATGCCTGAGTAGTAACCCTAATTTTATAGACTTGAACTCCAGGTCTTGTGGTTTAGCAACACTTTAACCACTCTATATAGACTTCTTCTGGATCAAGACAGAGTTTTTGCAATATAATTATATTGATGTTAGCTAAGCTTTTTTTGAAACGGACTCTAATAAAGTGAATTTGCATTCACATTTATTAATTATCCTCAATGTTCAAGAAAGGGTCAAAGGATAGAATTTTACCATTCATATTTAAGAATAAATTATACTGAGGGTTATGATTACGACCATTAGCTTCCACTCTAGCTTCCCAATATTCTTCTCCTGAATCATCTTTCTTTTTTGGCATTATAATATAATCATTAGTGGCTGTTCCAGAAAATTTTTCAATACTAACACTACTATCAGGACTAACTCCAACTACTCTCCATTTAATAATTTGACCATTTTTGCAACAAGTTGTTAATTCGTTCGTCCCCTCACGATATGACCCTACGTATTTATTTGAGTCTATCATATAGAGATTACTGCTCAAACCTTGTGCTAAAGCATTCTCAACATCAACAACAATTAAAACTTCCACATTTTTCATTCATTATGCCTCCTTCAGTTTTGTTTAACCCTCGCGAATAAATTTATTTACCTCCTTTCATTATTGTGTATTCATGAGTATGTATACACTACTATGTATACCATATAATATTTATATTTCCTCTATCTTTTAGTAAAATATATTAATTTTTTTATAAAAATATTTGTTTATTTTTATACAATTAAAGTAATTTTTAATATTTTTAGATTATATTATAATATTTAGTTTTTATTGTAAAAAACCTTTTATCAATCAAAAGATCTATATATTGTACTAGCATTAATTCGATAACCCCTTCAGTCCCCAATACATTTACCTGATAAAATCTTCAACATAACCATAATATTTTACTAATCGTACACGTACATCGTGAAGCAGTCTTATAGGCAATTAGATATATTTTACATCCTTCATATAGCGGACTATTTTCATTAGATACTCTACTGTCAAAGATAAATCAATTTCTATTAATGCATCATAACCTTCCTGCTGTTCCATAGTATTGTATGCCATCATTCTTGACAACAATTCTACTTTCTCCTGTTCCTTGTCTTCGGTAAGGATTGTATTTAACATATCGCTGAAGGCTTGTGGATCTAGTGTATCAATCTTACATCTCTGTTCTTTGAAAGCTTTGATGAGATCATCCATCTTCACTAGTTGATGATTGTAAATATGAAAGGCTTTCTTTGCTGCATCTGCTGTTTGCATAATCTCCACTATAGCTTTACTACATAAGTCGATTAGAGTCAACTCAATTCTTTGTTCCAGAACTTCTAACACAACAGCACCCATTTCTACTAAACCTTTGAGATTAGCATAGAAGGCATTTTCAGCAATATTGTGTTGAAAATGTCCATCCTCATAGCGACCAGTCAGGTATAATGTACCCTATAGAGTAGACACTTTTAAAAAAGTCTACCCTGTAGGGTACATTATAAGAAAGAAGTGGTCTCTATCCCTACTTGACCTGGATAAATCCAACCTTATCCATGTACTTGATCACTTTAGTAATGTATTCTGCATCAATCTCTGACCATTCAAAATCTATCCTGGAGAGATATTCGATTGTTAGTTTGGCATCAACTTTGACTGGTACGCAATATTCATCATCCCCTTCTGGCTGATAGTAAGCGACCATTCTTGCTAAAAGTTCAGAGGTTACTTCATCTTCGGCTGTTGCTGCCATGTATTGATTAAACTCTTCAGTATTTAAAGTCTGAAGCTTAATTCCTAGTTCTTGACATACATTGACAACCTGCTTCACCTCTGCACGTTTGTGATTATATACATGGAAGACTCGCCCTTCTGCTTCTTCTGTTTGCATGATCTGTACAATTGCTCTACTACAAAGATCTATCGGGGTGAACTCCATGGATTGTTCTAGCAACTCCAGATTTATTGCTCCTATCTCAATCATAGTCTTGATCCTCGTATAGAATGCGTTGTCAGCGATATTGGCCTGGAACTGTCCATCCAGAAAACGCCCTGTCAGATTACCAACTCTGAAGATAGTAGCCTTTAATCCTTTATGCATTGCTTTAATGATCCTGCTTTCACCAGCAAATTTGCTTCTGACATACACATTTTCATCATAGTTCTGCCCGATATAGAAGTCACATTCTGTAAAGATCAATTCATGATCAGCTTTTGCCATAGTACCAGATACACTGGTTGTCGAAATATGGTTCAGTCTGATTCCATAGGTCATTGCAAAATCAATTATCTCCTGAGTTCCCAGAACGTTGACCTTCTCGAAATCTGCATAGTTACCAAAATGTTTAACTAAAGCTGCTGGATGTAAAATTGTATCAACTGTTTCACCAAGTTCTTGATAAGCCTCATCTGTTAGGCCAAAGTGGTGGAGTGTGATGTCACCATTCAATATTATAACTCTTTCATCCAACAGTTTACTAACTTCTTGATCAAAATAGAACTCTACAAGTTTGGTCAAGCGTTCTCTTGCCGCCAGCAGATCCTTGCCGCGAACCAGAGCATATATCTTAGCAGATGTACTTGTTAATAGCTCAGTTAACAAGTGAACTCCCAGGAAGCCCGTTACCCCAGTCAGCAGTACATTTTCCAGCCGTATTCTTTGAGCAGATATTCTGCCTAAATCACTGACTTCAGGTAACTGTTCTTGAAGCTCAATATCTGAATCGATCATTGACTTCTCTTTGACTCCTCCGCTAATTTTCAATGCTTGCTCACGGATTGTTGGGTATTCAAAGATATCTTGAACAGTTAAGTTCCACCCGAGGGCAAAGGCTTTTGATACTACTTTCATCGCCAGAATTGAATGTCCACCGATATCAAAGAAGTGATCTGTAACTCCTACAACTTCTACATTCAGGATATCTCGCCAGATATTGAGAAGTTGTTTTTCAATCTCATTCTCTGGAGCTACATAATCTACCGCTTTTCTCAGATTACTTTCAGGTTCTGGTAGTGCTTTACGGTTAACTTTGCCATTAGCAGTTAACGGCAGTTTCTCCAATGCAACGAAGAATGCTGGAATCATGTAGTCTGGGAGCTCCCGGCCTAAGTATTCTTTAAATCCGGTCATTTCCAGTTCCCGTTCAGAGACAATGTATGCACAGAGATACTTGTTGCCTGAAGCATCTGTTCGATCAATTACTGCGACCTCCCTGATCTGGTCATGGCTCAATAAGCAATTCTCAATCTCACCTAACTCAATTCTGAAACCTCTAATTTTCACCTGATAATCAATCCGACCTAAAAACTCAATATTGCCATCAGGGAGCCATCTTGCCAGGTCACCAGTTCTGTACATTCTTACCCCTGGAACCAATGGATTCTCTACAAATTTCTCTGCCGTCAGTTCTGGTCTATTCAGATACCCTCGCGCTACCCCAGCACCAGATACACAAAGTTCACCAATGCCCCTACTGGAACTGGACGATCATTTTGATCTAAGATATAGACCTGAGTATTGGCAATTGGAGTTCCGATTGGAACAGACTGATATTTATTGAGATCACCTGTACACTTAAAGGCGGTTGCACAGATAGTGGTCTCTGTTGGTCCATAGGCATTGATATACTCAAGGCGGTCTCCCCACCTATTGATAAGTTCAAAGTTAGTGGTTGAACCTGCTGTGATTACCTTGCGTAACAAGAATACCTTCTCTGGATTCAAGTTGCTTAAGTAGATCGGCGGTAAGGTAGCAATGGTGATCTCAGTCTGGTTCAAGAACTGTTCAAAGTCGGCTAAACTATTAATTGTATGACGGGTTGGAATATATAGCGTTGCCCCACATATACTCTTCCCCGACTGATGCATCAAAGGCACAGGTGGCAAACTGAACAATTCTATCCTCAGATGTTACACCCAACCACTTGGCAAAGAATTCTTTCAAGTTGGCGATATCAGTATGCTCTACCATAACCCCTTTAGGTTTCCCAGTGGAACCAGATGTATAGATCAAGTATGCTAAATCTGTTGGTCCATTTACAGCATTCAAGTTGGAACTATCACCAGTGTATAACTCTTGATCTTCAATCAGAATCATCTCACCAGTAAACTGGATCAGATTTTTCAGGGCTTTGTTGGTTAAGAGAATACGAGCCTCACTATCCTCCAACATATAACTAATCCGTTCTGCCGGATACTCATAATCGATTGGGAGATATGCTCCACCAGCTTTCAGAATACCTAAGATACCGATGATCATCTCCTGAGACCGTTCAACCATGATGCCAACGATCTGGTCTTTCGCGACACCTTTCTCCCTCAAGATTCTAGCCAGTTGGTTCGCCTTAGCATTCAGTTCGCGATAAGTTAAACTTTGATCTTCAAAGACAACCGCTGGTTTATCAGGTGTCAGGTTAACTTGTTCTTCAAAGAGTTGATAGATCGTCTTATCTCTGGAGAACTCTAGCTCTGATCTGTTAAACTCTACCAACAGCTCTGCTTTCTCTGCATCGGTGATAATACTGATCTCTTCTACTAACCGATCTGCATCTGCTAACAGTGCATCCGTGATCTGATATAAATGACTCTCAATCCGATTCATGGTCTTCTCAGTGAACAATTCAGTATTGTATGCAAGCTTCATAACAATAGTTTCATGAGAACTTACAGTTATACTCATATCATAGTTGGTTAACTCCTGAACAGAGTCAAATCTTACTGTAAATCCGAGATCTATTCCTTCGCTTGCTGAACTTAGTGGGTAATTTTCAAATACCATAAGCGAATCGAAGAGTTTATCAGTATGATTGCTCAGCTTCTGAATCTCCGCCAGTGGCATATATTCATAATCTCTACTGTCCACTAATTCATTATTTACTTTGGTCAATAGCTCTTTAACTGTAGCATTTTCTTCAGTATGAATTACAACTGGTAGTGAGTTGATGAAGATACCGACAATACTGTTAAGAGACATGCTTTTTGACAGTAAACCCCCGATTTTAGGATAAAAACTCTGTCAGTAAATAATAATCTTAAAATTTTACCCTTTTCCACTCAAAAAAAATACATCAAAGGTTTCCAAAAAGGTCCCCTTTGATGTAT
>DAOVRZ010000135.1:0-12317 GCA_030627905.1 Halanaerobiales bacterium | reverse complement strand
CATAAGTATTTCCTCCAACTATTTCTTTTGTTAATGCAGTTGAGTCGTTTACAGTAATAGCATCAACATTATTTAAGGATGTAGTACTTTCTCTTTCATCAAGATTATCTCCATCTATGCTTGAATATTTCACTTCAAGATCATTACTTAAAATCTGACCTGGTTTTGCTTCATCATCAAGGGTTACATTGATATTAAATATAAATGTATCTCCATCATTAATATCAATAGCTCCGTTTTCACCCCAGGCAATGTTCTGTCCACTAATCACAGGAGCACCAGGATCGTTTGGATTAGCTGCATATGATACATAAGTTATTTCATCTGGCAACGTATCAGTAATTTCAACATCATAAGCTGTTGCGTTACTATCAGCAGTATGACTAATAGTGACTTGATAGGTTACTGTATCTCCTGCTTCATATGGGCCAACAGAAGTAAGCGCAGTTTCTATTTTTAATTCTGGCTCAATTACTGTGACATATTGATCTACATTAAGAATATTTTTGACAATACTTTGACCGTTAGTATATTCCACCTTAGCTGTACTAGTTAGTACTTTTCCTCGAATATTTTCTAGAACATCCTGAACTACTGCTGTATATTCAATTGTTATATAATCATCCAGTATATCAGCATTTCCAGGATTATCAATTGAGCTAAATTGCCAAACCAGTTCACCAGTATCTCCTTCAAAAGGTTGGTTAGTTTGGTTAGGCACAATTCCTAGATTTCCATTCTGATAGTTTACACTATCAAATTTCATACCTGCTGGCAATGTATCCCTAATTATAACACCTTTTGTTATTCCTTCTGTCAAGGATAACTTAAGCTGGAACGTTACTGTCTCACCAACTGCATAGTTAGTTATTCCAAGCGGAGACCAGGTTAGATCAGTATTATCAGCAGATGTCAATGCTGAAGAGTCAGTCACAGTATAGTCATTAAGACCTCCTGTTCCTTCTCTTTCTCCAGCAACCACGCCAGAAAGTGAGGTCCAAGTCACATTGACATTCTCATCAAATACATCTCCAGGTTCAACAGTATCATTTAAGGTTACTTCATAAGTTAAAATGATTGGGTCGCCTACATTTTTTGTAATATCTATTTCTGGTATATTCCATGATAGTGTACCAGCGTTATAAGTTCCACCAGAACTTATGCTGCCTGCTACGTAGGTCATTCCCTCTGGTAGTATGTCACTTATCGCTACATCATAGGCACTCACATCATATGGTGCTACAGTTGAATTGTGCCATACTTTGATAGTATAGGTGACTGTGTCTTTAGCATCATAACTGCCATTGTTGAAGGTTTTTGAAATTGCAAGTTGTGGTTCTTTGATTGTAAAAGAATCCATTTTTGTTAAGGTATTATTACTGTCGCCTTCACCATTTATATACGATGCATATGAAAAATTATTTGCGGGAACATTTGCTTGATTTTCAACAATATTTAATATTTTAGTAGTAAAATCAATAGTTATAGTAGTACTATTACCACTATTTACTATAGTTCCAAAATCCCATACCAGTTCACCAGTGGCTCCAACTGAAGGTTTACTTACAAGAGTAAATCCAATATCTCCAGTACCATCAGGTGAAATAGTAGAACTAATATACTCAATTCCATTTGGTAAAACATTTTTTACCTTAAACGCTGTTGTAGTTCCTTTATTAATAGTAACTACCATTCGATAATCTATAGTCTCACCTATAACAAATTTAGGATCACCTAATCTTGCTATTGTAAATGCAGTAGAATCGTTAACAGTGATATCAACAGTTCCTGCTAGACTTGCAGTATCAGTTCTCTCATTTGCATTTACTCCATCCTTACTACTCCACTCAATATTAACATTATTGCTCAATACCTGATCTGCTTCTACAGTTTCGTTAAGAGTAGCTGTAAGGTTGAAAATAAATGAATTTCCTTCAGCAATATCTATACTTCCATCATTTCCAAAAGATATATTCTGACCAACTTCAGTAGCTACCCCTGGATTATCAGGATTTGCTGTATAAGCTGTATAATCTACTCCTAACAACGGTAGAATATCAGTTATTTTAACATCATAGGCTGTTGCGTTACTCGCTAGACTATGCTCCACTGTTATTTTGTATGTTACTGTATCTCCTGCTTCATAAGGGCCAGTTGAAATTTCTTCAGCAGATACTGTAAGCTCAGGTTCTTTTACAGTAACAGTATCACTGACAGCACTATTATTAGTTCTGGTTAAACTATTGTTATCTATAGTGTTGTAATTATATAGGAAAAGATTTGTTAATATATCTCCTCGATTAATCGTTACATCATCTAAAACAACTGCATCAAAGTTAATAGTATAAGTTATATCACTTCCAGTATTATTAGCTATGTCATAATTATCAGATTCAGCATACCAGGTTATGATTTGACCTGTTGTTGTGTTTCCAGTAATTGTTGGTGCTGGATTACCAATATCAGCAGCCGATGAAGAACCATTGACATATTCAATCCCTGCTGGTAATTGATTTACCAAATTGATATCATATACGCTAGTACCTTTTGGTACAGTTAAGGTAATCTCATATGATACAGTATCGCCTGGTACAACTTTTTTATCTCCAGGAATTGTTACATTCACATCAAAGTCAGATTTAACTGTGCTATATGATACAGTTTCTGGAGGATTTGGATCAGTATAAGTCTTAACTCCAGTAGTTCCAACTGGTTGTCCATAATACTCAATAAGTTGGGCACTATGTTGGAGAGTAACATCAGCAGCAATACTAGAATCGACTTTTGTTTTGTATTCTATATCGAAATATTCATTTTTCTGAAGAATTCCTAAAGCTGTATTTTTGAATACAATAGTTAATTTTCCGGTACCTGAAGTATAAGTAGCTGCGTAATCAATATCAGCTACAAGTGGAGTAACACCACCCTTTAAAATACTGAAACCTTCAGATAAAGGATCAAAGTCTCTCTCTCCAACTGGAATAGTTTCTTCAACCTTAATTCCATGACCAGGAGAAACGTTTGCTAAATTACTATTTTGAAAACGCAAAGTATGAATTATCTCCTGACCTGCGCTAACTTTGCTCCCATCTGCTGGGTTTGTTGTACGTGAATTTAAGCTAACATCTGGCTCTTTCAATGTAAAAGAATTTTGATCTTGAAGATTACTTAGTGTATTTGGGAAACTAGCTGTAAAGCCACCACCAAAATCAATATCAAAACTCATTTTAGCATCATTGGTTAATACATCTCCTCTTCCTAATGCAGCCTCATCTAATATTCTTACATCGAATATAATATTTTTTGTTTTAGTGCCTGTAAAACCAAGCAAATCAAAGGTCGCTGTTTTTCCATTAACAATAACACTATCACATAATTCTATACCACCAAAACTACCCAAATATTCCAATCCTTCTGGTAAAGTGTTTATTACTTGAATATTTTGATAGGTATCATCACCATCAAAATTCATGGTAATTGTAAATCGTGCAATCTCACCAAAACTATCTACGTCTGGGTCATTTACATCACCAGTATCAGTATCTATGGTTACATCAAAATCGAAGACTGCCACTGCTGCTGTACGAGTATCTTCACAAACAGACTTAGATTTATCCACATTATATTCTGTTGCTGTAACTTTTGAAGTATGTTTACCTCCTGCCTTTGTTATTGCATTCAATGTAATTTCGTAGAAATCTGATTGTCCTATGGTTAAATTACTCCAGGTAAGAGTATTGCCTAATGCAGTATCTGGAGCAGGGGATGTACCAATTGGATAATAAATAAATCCATTATCTACAGTACCATCACCAAGAATATCTACAATCTCAACATTTGTAGCATCTGTTTCTCCAATATTGGTAACCCTAATTGTCCAAGTTACAACTTCCCCATCATTAGCAACCTGTACAGATGGATTTTTTGTTATTATTAGATTTGCTTTCTTAGGATCAAATGATGGTGTACTGCTAACTGGTGCCTTAGCAACACTACTAGAGTTTTCATAAGTAAGATTGAGGCTAGTATTTACGATACTACCATCACTTGCTCCATCAGTAGCGCTATTATCACGAATATCAAAACTGATTGTATGGGTTCCGGCTGGAATTGGCCCAGCCCATTGCCAGGTCAAGACATTACCAACATCACCTTTATTAGGTTCAACCGTTGGCCCTACTAACTCAGCCGAATAACTAATTGAATCACTATCAACTACAAAACGATTAGTAATATCATCTGTCAAAGTTACATTATATAATGGTGCACCTGTGTTTATAATAGTAATAGTTACTCTACCATCTTTTGTAGTAAAATCAGGGATCATTTGAGCTAAAACATTTAAAGCAGGTTCTGTAATTAACGTTGCAGTATCTTCATTATCAATCGGTGTAGTTAAAGATGAAGACCCTGCCGCACCCCAGCGTACACTGGCTGTATTTAGTTTATTTGGTCCGCATGGTCCGCTAAAGTCGGCTTCAATAATATATTCATGTGTAGTAATAGGAATATCATCTATATTCCATGAAACGGCAGGGACTACTGAATTCAACCCTGGCCCAGTTACGCTTACAAACGACATATTCGTTGGTAATGTGTTTTCGAGAATGACATTTGTTGCAGTAGCATCGCCACTGTTGGTAATTTCAATTTTCCATTCTATTCTGTCATTCAAAGATGCAATCACATTATCAACATAAGAAGAGTCTCCTTGAGTTATATTTTTACCTTTAACAATTACAGTTATTTTTGGTTGATTAATCGGAACTCTAAATTCTGCACCAGTTGAAATACCACCTCTTAAAACGCCACCAGTCTCTTCTGGAGTCTGCCATGTAGCCGATGGTTGAATCTTCTGGAATGCATTAAAGTCTTCACCACTCTGAACTGCAAATTGAATCTCAAACTCATCACCAGGAGCCATCTCTACTAGCTCTGCTAGATAGTTTGAATCTGGTGAAGAAATATCAAATGTCCAGATTAAGTTTGTACCTGATACAACAGGGTCATTTATATCAAGTCCACCGACAATTTTTGCTGTTCCAGGTATATACTGAAAACCTGTTTGTCCTAAACTCTGAGTCAATATAAGATTATAGTTATTAGTGTAACCACTATTTTTAACCAGTAACTTAACAATTCCACTATCACAGAGAGTAATCGCACTATCTGCTGAGTTCTTCAAGAATGTATAAGAATTCATAGTTATAAATTTAGGTGCATTGTTAAGCGTTGCTGTATCATATGCATGAAAAGTACCATCTCGATCTACCCATGCTGTGGTTGCTGAAAGATTATTAGCACCATTAAAATCAGTCGAAATTCCACTGGTGTGTACTACCATATTGATGATTTTGCTCCCGCCAACCGGGATATCTCCAAGATCCCAACTAATATCTTTAAAATCACCATCATCTGCGATATTTGGTACAACTGGAGCACTATCAACTGTAGAACTATCAAAAACCATAACATTTTTCAAGAAATCATGTAACTCAACATTGAATGCAACTCCACCACCAATATTACTAACATTAATATCCCATGACATACTATCTTGAGTAATTTTAATTGGATCAGGATTTACAATGATTGATAGAACACCTTTTAGTTGATAAGCTGGTATATCATAAGCAGTATCTGTAAAATGCTCACCAAGATCATCGTCAAAATCTAATTGTGCATCTATTCGGTGATTATTATCAACAGTTTTATCCAAATCAAAGGAAATAGTTCCTCCTTGATTTACTTCCAATGGATTAGTGAAAGTAAAAGTAATTTCATCTGGATTAGCCGCAGTGAGCACTACATTTGGAATTTGACCACCAAAGCCAGTATATGTAGGATTACCAACATATTCATAACTTCCATTTGTCGAAACTGTAACAACTAAATTATTATTATCCCATGGTGTTAACTTAGCTACATCAACAGTCGCCCTCAATCGTTGACCTATTGATACTTGCTCAGTATTGAGATAAATACCAATATTCATTAAAGCTCTAGAAATTGGTACAAAAACTGCTTGGTAGAAATGATCTTCATTAACCCCTGCTCCACCTATTGCGTTAGCAATTCTCAAATCTGTTCTAGAGATAAATCTAACATTATTTGAACCTAAAGCCAAGCTTGCATTTGTAAGACTAAGTTGATATCTAAAAGATACGTTAGCACCATCAACAAAATCAATACCACCAAATTCGGCATCCTTTAAGAATCCAAGATCAATTGTTAAAGGAGTGGTTGAAATGATATTTATCGCTGGAACATCTTTCCATGATCCTGAATCTATTCTATATTGAGCGCTCCCTGGAACAAATTCTTGGCTCTGATCCAACTCATCAGTGAGTGTAGAACCTGTCCAGGTACCACCAGAAATTGGATCAAAATTATATTCTAGACGATATTGAATAACGTCTTTGTCATCCTTACCGCATACATCATAATATCCTTCAGTAGGTAAATTATCGATATATTTACTCTCTATAAGGAAGGCTGCTTCTTCGTTTCTACTTTGTAAATAAAAATTAGTGGTGACCCAATCAGCAAGATTACAATCCCAAACCGTTGTGCCATCAACTCTTGCAGTATTGCCGATAAAACGACCTGATCTATCAGCATCAGATGTAAATTGGGTATCTACGGTCATAACAGGATTTAAAGCTACTTGATCACGTGTAAGCGTCCAGGTAATTGCATTACCTACCCAATTTAAATTACCGTGAGTAACTATAACATTATTGACATCAAAATCGACAGCGAAGGTTTCTGTAAAGACAATATCTTGACCTTCTTTCCATTTATCAACATGAGTTAGCGTCGGTTTAAATTGGAACTCAACTTGTTCAGCTAAGAAAACACGCAGATCATCACCATCAGTTGCTTCAGAATTTATAGTCTGAGTCAAATTAATTGTCGGAACATTTATAAAAGAGTATGTTGCAAAGGCTAAAGGATATGCAAAAGATTGTTCTATATCGTTTTTATAATCTGAATAGATTGAAATGGTTCCACTATTCGTAATATAGCGATTTTTTGGATCAAGATCAAAACTCAAATTAACAGTTTCATCAACACCAATTACACCACCATTAGCAGTGTAAGTAAATACACCATTACTGTAGTTCCAACCTATGGTAAGGTTAGTTACATTGAAAGTTGAATCAATATTTGTATTTAATTTAAATTCACGAGCTGATCCAGTATAAGCAGATACATTTTCATTTGTTATCTGAATATTCATCTTACCTGGAGTACCATAATCAATAGTGACATTAGATGGATTTATAGCAATATTTGGTTGCTCAACAAGTAGGTTAAATATGATACTATCAGAAAAGTTATCGCCTCCTGGATTAGTAAGCTGCATGTTTAAAGCAAAACTCTCATAATCGGCGACCATAAGATTAAATCTAAAATATTTACTTTCACCACTAAGAATTTCACCCAGAGTTATCTGATAACTACTACCAACTAACGAAGGAGTAATATTGCTATCTAAAGCAACAATTTCAGCAGAATCAAAACCAATGTCCCAGTTAGTTTCTAACAATACCCCATAAAGATTTCCTACACCAGTATTTTCAACTTTTGCCTCTAAAGTTATCTGCTCTCCTCGTTCAGCCTCAAATGGCAATGGAGAAATTGGTGTAAAACTACAACTAATTGCACCCGTAATAACTTCAAGTAATTCTTCGTCAATGTCATTACTGCCTACATAATTTCCAGTCACAGATAAAACATAATGTGTGCCAACTGTAACTGTTGCATCTGTGGCAATTTTATAAGTCAACTCCAGAATCTGGCCAATTGCCATATCAAGTTGTGGATCAAAAGTAATCTGGAATGGATCTCCATCTACAACATTAGCAGTTAAAACTGTACCTGGATCACCCACATCATTTTTAAATTTTGCAGTCAAAGAACCAATTTTATAACTAAATCCTCCATTTGGTAAATCAATATCTACGGTAACATTTTCTGCAATTTCTGTCCCTGTATTTTTAAATGTTGCCTTTACGTCTTGGCCTCCAGTATCATTAATATATGCTGTAGGAACAGTTTGAGTTATTTCAAGATATGGCCCAATAGCATCCACAGATACTGAAAAGCTTATTAATATCAGCAAAAGCATTAATAAAAAACGTCCTGTTTTGCCCTCCATAATTTCCCTCCTCACGATTTTTTAATTCAAACAAAATCTTCTACCATAAAATTATTAAATTAATAAATGGTCCTCTTGCTTGATAACTAAGATCTGTTAGATCATCACTAAAATCTGTAAAGTTATATCCGATACCAAATTTACTGTTTTGATTGAGATAACGGTAAACCGCTAAAAGAACTCCACTCTTTGTGTCTTTTGCAAGTGAATTATGCAGTATTCTATATTCGCCACTTAAATCCCATTTGTTTGCAATATGATAATTTAATCTATTAACCCAAAGATATGTTTTACTTTGAGCCCATGTATTCTCAGAAATAAGTGATTTCATATATTTATATGCCACTTTCTCACCAATCTGCCATTTGTCCGTAATATCATAAATCCCTTCCGCTGAAAAGATATGATACCTTTCATTCCATGTAGACATGTCTTCAGGCGATGTGTTGGCAGCGAAAACATATTTTCCTAACAGGTTAAAACGATCTTTTTCAACTGGACGATAGGCAATACCAAAATCTCCATTGATAGATTTTGCTGTATCTCTAGAATAATCGAGATTGCAAATAAGAGAAATTTCATCACTAGCATCCCATTTTGCTGAATTTGTTAAAAGAAGTTCGCTTAAGGATTCTACTCCTTCTTCATTTTTCAACTGAAGTTTTGTATTATATTCTAGTTCATCTGAATAATATACAACTCCTCCACTTAAAAATTCACGGGATATTATACCTCTTTCAATTAGGTTCTCGATACTTCTCTTGGTATAGTCGAGGAAAAATGACCAATTTTCCGTAGGGTCATACTCCAAACCAATAAGTCCTGATCTGCTATTTTCCAAAGTACCATTAGCCATCTGATATTCAGTGTACATATTTAATGTATCTGTTAAATTACCCTTATGGCCTAGAAGCAATGTTGTTTTATTTTCTTTCTGATTGTTTACCTCATATTGAACATTTCCGTAAATATTATTGTTTGCTGTAAGATCATAATCGCCACTAAATTTAACATTATTACCCAAAGTTCCAGTGGAGCCTTCCAAATTTACATGCATATTATCATTTAAATCCATATCTGTTCCAACGATAATTTCATTATTTTTAGAATCATCATTACTCATTAGTGTTAACCGTGGATTAGTATAGATTGTAGTATTATCATTTACCTGATAATCCAAACGCATTGCTCCCAAAATTTCTTCCTTCTCTTGTTCTTCTTCAGATATATTCTGATATTTTAATTCACCAGCAACATTCAAGTTATCATTATAATTACCTGCTACTTGTACACTTGCTGTTGAAGTCTTACTAAAGCCCTTTTCATCCTTATATAGATATTTTGCGATAACAGAGTAATCATCTAAAATCTTTGATTGTAGTTCAATATCAAATTGATTTATATCATTCAATGCTTGGTATTTCGAAGTAGAGAATCCCTTCTCATAAAAGTTATAATTAAAACCAAGATTAAAGTCTGTTAACCAATCAATCTGAGTAGGCAATTCTACATTTAAACTCAATACCGCAACATTACTGTTACTTTGATCCGCTAGTTCAGGTATTTCAACATATGTAAGTCCTCCATCTTCAGAGTAGAATCTACCTGAAAGTGCTCTACCAGAGTTGGCCCATTCAATAGTCAAATATGAATTTTCGTTAAAATTATAAATACCATCAATTCCATAAAGCTGATAACTCTTTCCATCTGGCATTCTTTCTTTTAAATATCTACCATTCAATCTTAGATCATCTGCTAGATACTGGGTTCCACTAAATCCGTATGTAGAATTGCTTACATTGCTTTCAGGATTAAAATCATACTCTGCAATAAGATAACTTTCACCTTTTGAAATAAGCTCCTCCAATTCATGCGCTAGTATAAGATTCTTGCTTAAAATAATTCTTCCATTATAACAATCTATCTTATAATCACTTCCAGATTCTAGAGGGAATGATTTCACTACCTGACCTGTTTTAGAATCTTTTATCTCCATGCTCAGTTTTTCAGATCCCGTAAGAATGTCTGAATTTTTAAGATAATAGAGTGATCCTCCAGTCGATTTAATCTCATCTTTTGAATGAAGATTAAGAGCCTCTGCCCAGAATAAATCTGCACTTGAAGGATTAGCGTTTGTATCCACTGGATTTTCCAGATGAACTCTAGCTCCATAAAGAGTTCTGTTAAAGTTGGTGACTTTCGTATCATTTAAGCTAATTCGATAATTACCCCATAAGATCTCTGAATTATCCCATTCCAATTTCAGATAAAGTTTTCCCTCAGTATCTACCTCACTTATACTTACAGAATCATCTCCGTACACAGGATAATATTTATCTGGATCGATGTTGTCTAAGATAAACGAACTTTCTTTTCTATTTAAATTTTCTAATAATGTAGTAACTGGTTTTTCAGTAGTATCTATTTGTGCCGCCAAAAGGTATTTTCCATTAATCTTTCCTTTAAGATATAATGCAAAACGGCCATCTACATAAATTCCTTCACTAAATTCGTCAAACTCTGAGACAGGTTCAATATTGCCCTGGAAATATGTTTTTCCAACAGTAAGATCTGCAAAACCAACAACAAAGTATTGTTCCATTGTGAAACCATAGTCTTTTTTATCAGTAGAAACAACATATTTTGAGCCTTCAGTAGGTTCCTCTGGTACAATTTCATCACTTTCAGTGTTATCAGCACTATCTGCGGAGCTACTCAAATCTTTAATTTCCTGGCGTTCTATGTAAAATATAAATGGTTTAGATTCTTCAATATTTTTATAGGAGTACCAAACAGTTAACATACAAAAATATTCATCTACTAGCTCTCTATTTAAATTCCAGTCAATAGGTTTTCCTAAATCTTCAGCTGTACCTTTAAAAGTACCTACTGTGTCTAAAGTTTTAGGATCATAAATTTTCATTCTCCATTCTTTGATAGTTTCCTGATTATTACTAGAGATAAATAGCTTTAATCTATTCTGTAAATTATGTCTATCTATAACACCCGAATCTTGTTCAACATATATGTGTAACTCTTCATTAGGTATATCATTTATTAACCATGTATTTAATTCAGGTTGATCAACTATATTACTCGCAGTTTCTTTTACTTCTTCTTTTCGGTTAATGTAAAATATTAGTGGTTTTGATTCTTTAGGATTCTCATTTTTGAAAAAGATAGATAACATACAATAATATGCATCTGCTGATTCGCCATTCATATCCCATTCAATAGGTTTTCCTAAATCTTCAGCAGTACCCTTAATCGTTAAAAGTGACTCTAAAGTTTCTGGATCATAAATCCTAAGTTTCCATTCTTTGATACTATCACTTTCAATAAAAAATTTCAGTTTGCTCTTCAACTCATGTCTATCTATAACAACTGGTTCTTCTAGAATATAGAAATTTACATCTTCACTATGAATATCTGTCAGCAACCATACACTTGAATCAAACTTTGATGGATCGTTTTGAGTAGAATTATTTACATCATTTTCCGCACTATAGGCTGGCATCGTTACAAAGATACTCAAACAAAAAATAAAACACAAAAAACAAGCCTTAAATTTAAAAGCCCAGTTAGAATCACTTCCATTAACTTTATTTACAAATCTCATAAAATCCCCCCCTCATTTTTGTACAAAATCACTAATATTGTGCAATAAGTCCTCATTATTTTTTCATATATGTAAAGTAAGAAATCACCACCCTTTTTAAAAATACATCCGCAAATTCTTAATGAATCCAAACATGTGGATTCTATTAAGACCCAAATCCTCCTCATAGTAATAAGTACCTAAAAAAGTTGTGGAACTAGGTAATATATACTATTTAATTCGACATTTTACGAGTTTTTCCTGCTTTTTTATATAAATTTACTACTTTATGCTACTAATATATTACAGCAATAACATAATTCCCCTTTAGATTACTTGTAACATTCTAAACTTTTTTCTATTTATTATTAAAAAGCAAGATAACACTACTCTTAGCAGTGTTATCTTGCAATGTAAATATAACTATGAAACTATTTTCCCATCACGTACCTTAATCAGTCTATCCGCTTGTTGCATAATTTCTGGATCATGAGTAGCGATTATAAAAGTAGTTTTTTCCTCTTTTTGCAACTGCTTTAGTAATGCGAGAATATT
>DAOVRZ010000099.1:0-21887 GCA_030627905.1 Halanaerobiales bacterium | reverse complement strand
TGGCGCTGATACATTCGCAACAATTATGTCTTATATCGGAACTGCTAATAAACATAAAATCGATGCTTTTACTGCAATAAAGGCGGCAGTAACTAACCAGTCAAAAGCTTTACTTTTTAGTTAGCGACTGAATAGTTACCATTTTTTTAATAATTCAACTTAAAATTACCTACTCCTGAATCACGCAAGCTTTCTTCTATCATCAAAATTTCCACATCTTCCAAGTCATTTTTAGGCAAAACAAATAATTCTACTATCTTCTGTATCAGCCCACCGAATAATCGTTCAAAAGATGAACTCTGAGAATAATAAACCAAAGTAGGCTCACTCTGAATTCCTAATTTTTCTGTAAGATACCCTATTGCATCATAAAAATTCCCTAAATGATCAACTAAATTTAATTTCTGTGCTTCCATCCCCGTAAATACTTGACCCTGAGCTAATTCACGAACTTTTTGTTCAGATAAATTTCTACCATACATCACAGCTTTAACAAACCGATAGTAAGTCTGATCGACAACTTTTTGTAATAAATCTCTTTCTGTTTGAGTTAAATCTCTACTTGAATTACCCATATCCTTGTATTTGCCACTTTTGATTGTTTCAATTTGAATTCCATATTTTTTATACAAATCTTTGTAAATATTAAACTGCATAATCACACCGATACTCCCCGTTAAAGTAGACGGATTTGCAAAAATTTCGTCAGCTCCAACAGCAATAAAATATCCACCCGATGCCGCAATATCCTCCATTACAGCTATAACTGGTTTTCCTGTATTCTTCTTAAATCGCAAGATCTCCGTAAATACCGCTTCTGATGCCGCAGCACTCCCCCCAGGGCTGTTAATATGGATAAGCAAAGCTTTGATTCTCTTATCCTCAGCGGCTTTTCTGATCTGTCTCATCAACGTCTCAGAGCCTGCATATTTTGTGCCTGTAAGACTAGAACCACTCTCTCCAGCAACAATGCTTCCCTTCACCTCAATTATCGCAATCTCTTCAGCTGATCCCTTGACTCCAAAAATTTTTATACCAACTGCTATGAATAATCCGATTAGAAATAGGAAACAAATCATATAAAGGAAAAATCGTGTCCTATGCATTCGACCCCTCCTTCTTAATATATCTTTTTTAATCACTATAAGTACTAAAGATTTTATTCTTCAATTTTCAAAAAAATTCATGATAAATGAATTCTCCTTAAAAAAACCGAAGATTTGGTTTTGTTTTTCCTTGAAAATATGCTATAATACACCTATACATAACACTAGTAGGGTAGGTTAAACTGTACTTATACGAGTGCTAACAATCAATTTTTCTACCCTTCAACAAAGGAGGCATTATATGCGTAATTCAAAATTAAACATCATTCTTCTGATCCTTATAGTGATAGTTGTAATGGCTCTTGGTTTCCAAATGTTCACCAACAATAAAAACTCTCAAGAGAAAGGTAGGAGTAGTAAAGTGGATATTACACAAAATCCAGTTGTAACAATCAAAATGGAAAATGGCAATGAGATTAAAGTTGAACTCTATCCTAACATAGTTCCAAACACAGTTAACAACTTTATTTCTCTAGTAAAATCAGGTTTCTACAATGGTACAATTTTTCACCGGGTAATCCCTGGTTTCATGATTCAAGGTGGGGATCCTGATGGTACTGGTATGGGTGGTCCAGGCTATTCGATTAAAGGCGAATTCAGTGGCAATGGATTCACCAATGAACTCAAACATACCAAAGGAGTCCTCTCCATGGCTAGATCCCAGCATCCTGATTCTGCTGGTTCCCAGTTCTTTCTTATGGTTGCTGATGCTACACATTTAGACGGTCAATATGCAGCATTCGGTAAAGTTATCTCAGGAATTGAAGAAGCAGATAAAATCGTTAGTGTTGACAAAAACTTCCGTGATCGTCCTAAAGAAGATCAAAAGATGGCAGAAGTTACAGTTGAAACCTTTGGCGTAGAGTATCCTGAACCAGAAAAGATTGAAAGATAAGCTTTACAATAATAAAACGCCACGAATGAGATTTATTATCTTATTTGTGGCGTTTTATTGATCTAAAATTTGACATTTTTAAAATTGTATGTTATTATAATAGTTAAATATATATTTTCCATGTTATCAAAAGGAAGGTGAAGTGGAAAATAAATATTTAACAACATTTTCGGAAGGCATAAGTCCCCCAACTTCTGTAAGTGGGGGTAAACTATCTTGTTGAAATTACCGTTCAGTGGGAGTTAAAACCTCCTTCCAAAAGTTGTTAAACTTAAGATGTAATAACATAGTTATTACATCGACTTTAATTCAACTTTTATAGTTGATTTTGCTATAAATTGTCTGAATATTATAAAAATTATTTAACCAAATCAGAATTTGAGGGGGACTGAGGATGTATATTGAATACAAGTATAAGATTATTGTGGAGAGTGTTTGTGGAAAGTGTGTTGCTAATTATTCACCAGGACAAACTTTTGAGTTCGAGGGGCTTTATACTCCAGCAGGTTTTTGTGGCGGTGCTTATTATACTATGTTTCCACTTTTATATGCTTTACAAATGAAAGAAACGGACAATTCACTAGACGCAGAAAAAGAAATAGCTCGTTTCACTTGTCCAGAACGCGCAACGGTTACTTTTAAAATTATTAAAGTAGATCCTAGACCAATATCAGAGAAACAAAATGTACTTTTTTTGAATGAAAACAAACCTAAAAAATTCACCAAAGTAGGTTGAAACCATGTTTCAACCTTTTTTTTGCATCTAAAAATTTATAGTGCAAGTTTTTTTGCACCTATTTTTTACTTATAACAGGATTTATCTAATTGATGTCCAATATTGAATATAGAATCTAGTGAAGAAGGTGATTTGATGTCATCTACACACCATGAACTTTTAGAAACAATACTTAACTCCATTGATGAAGGAATTCATGTAGTTGATCATGAGGGAAAGACCATTTTCTATAATCATCGTGGAGCGATTATCGATGGATTTGATCCAGAAGAAGTTTTAGGCAAACACATCTTCGAAATATATCCTTCTTTAACTGAAGAAACCAGCACTCTCATCCGTACTTTACGCACAGGTAAACCAATAGAAGAACGCCAACAAACTTTCATAAATAAAAAAGGTCAAAAAATTACTACCATCAATAAGACCATCCCTGTTCAACTTGATGATCAATCCATGGGAGCACTGGAAATTTCCCGGGACATAACCCAACTCCAGAATCTTGTTAATAAAATATCACTATTGCAAGACCAACTTCATCAAGAACAAAAGATAACTGTACCACCATTGGCTCAGGGTACACGTTACTCCTTTGATCAAATTATTGGAAATAATATTGATCTTTGCAAAGCAATCGAGTATGCCAAAAAAGCTTCAGAAACCTCGTCACCAATTCTAATCTATGGCGAAACAGGTACTGGAAAAGAAGTCTTTGCACAAAGTATTCATAATGCCAATTCCCGGAGAAATAAACCATTTATTGCTCAAAACTGTGCTGCTCTTCCGAAAGATTTATTGGAAGGTTTACTTTTTGGTACAGAAAAAGGTAGCTTTACTGGTGCTGTCAGTCGCGCAGGGTTGTTTGAACAGGCTAATGGTGGCACTCTACTTTTAGATGAGATCAACTCAATGAGTATAGACTTACAAGCAAAACTACTTCGAGTACTTCAAGATGGACGAGTTCGACGGATTGGTGGGAGTAAAGAAAAAGAGATTGATGTAAGAATCATTGCCACTTCTAATATACTTCCAGAAAAAGCTTTAATAGAACATCAGATTCGTGAAGACCTCTTTTATCGACTTAGTGTTGTGCTTATTAGAATCCCACCTTTACGAGAGAGGATTAATGAGGATCTCGAGGGATTAGTTAACCATTTCATTAAATATTATAATCGAAAATTCAAAAAACAAATCAAAGGACTATCCGAACCAGTTATGAAAAAATTTTATAACTATCAGTGGCCTGGTAATATTCGCGAACTTCAACATATCATTGAAGGTGCGTTTAACCTAATTGGTGGAACACATGTCTCCACAGACCAATGGATCTACCCCCAGCATCTTCCCCATTATCTCGAACAAAGATTACAAAATCAACGTTATCAAAATATATCTTACGATATTGTTTTTAATCAACCATTAAATACTACTTTAGAAAAGATAGAAAGAAAATTAATCCATAACGCATTAGAGGAAACAAAGGGTAATATCAGTCAAGCTGCCGATTTATTAAAGATAAAACGACAGTCTTTACAGTACAAAATCAAAAAATATGGATTATAAGAACTATTAGCTAAAACTAAATGCAAAATATTTTGCATGTTTATGTGCAAAATATTTTGCATTTTTTTTGAGAACTAGCTTTTTTATTCGGTAATTTTTTCGGTAGAAGTAATAAAAGTTATCTTTTACCTATTCTATATATTAAAATCGTATAACAACTACGTTATTACATCTTAAGTTTAAAAATCACAGAAACAATTGCTGTTTCTCAAATATGGCATAGTATTTGCATTAGATATAAGTGTTTGAAAATTCACACTCACGCGCAATTTTTTTAAATTTATTTATATAAAAAGGGGGAGTTATTATTATGCGTGATTACCGCACTATTTCTTTATGGAAAGATGTTACTTCCGAACAATGGAGTGATTGGAAATGGCAAGTTAAAAACCGGATTACTGATGTAGAGACTTTAAAACAAGTTATTAATTTAACTCAAGATGAAGAAGAGGGAATTTGCAAATCTTTAGAAACTTTACGAATGGGAATCACACCTTACTATGCAACTTTGATGGATCCTAATGATCCCAACTGCCCTGTACGAAAACAAGCCGTACCTACCTCTCTAGAATTAATTAAAAGTGAATCAGACCTATTAGACCCTCTTCATGAGGATAAAGATTCACCCACACCAGGATTAACCCATCGTTATCCAGATCGAGTATTATTTTTAGTAACAGATCAATGTTCCATGTATTGTCGTCACTGTACTCGTCGTCGTATGGCAGGAAGTACAGATGCATCTATGCCAGATGAGTTTATTAAAAATGCGATTGAATATATCCGTAACACTCCACAGGTTAGAGACGTTTTAATCTCTGGTGGTGACGGTCTATTAATCTCAGATGAAAAACTAGAAAAAATCATCAGTGAGCTAAGAACCATCCCACACGTAGAAATTATCAGAATTGGATCCAGAACTCCTGTTGTTTTACCACAAAGAATCACTCCAGAACTAGTAAATATGTTAAAAAAATATCATCCAATCTGGTTAAACACTCATTTCAACCATCCAAAAGAGATGACGCCAGAAGCCGAAAAAGCTTTAGCTACGTTAGCTGATGCAGGTGTTCCACTGGGTAATCAGACTGTTCTTTTAAAAGGGATAAATGATTGTTCAAATATAATGAAAAAACTCATGCATATATTAGTTAAAAACCGAGTTCGCCCTTATTATATCTATCAATGCGATCTTTCTCAGGGAATTGAACATTTCCGCACATCTGTTGGAAAGGGAATTGAAATTATCGAATCTCTACGTGGTCACACTTCAGGTTATTCTGTACCTACTTATGTTGTGGACGCACCTGGTGGCGGTGGTAAGATTCCTGTAGGCCCACAATACTTGATCTCTCAATCTGATCGTAAAGTCATTCTGAGAAACTATGAAGGGGTTATCTGCTCATATACAGAACCAGAAGATAAGGTTAGTCATTGTCATGAATGTGGTCTTTGTGGTAAAGAGAAAAAGCATATTGGAGTAGAAAAACTATTACATTGTGATGACATTTATAGTCTAGAAGAAGAATAATTCTTCCAATATTTTTCCTGCTGAATAAAATGTAATAATTTTAAACAAGCTAGTTTCTTTCGTCTAATTAACTACCAAAAAGGCTACTAACATTTTCGTTAGTAGCCTTTTATAATCAATAATTTAACTTAAGCATATAATCTTTCAAAAATCTCTTTCAATTTCGGATTTTCTCTTAAAGTATGTAATGAAATCTCTGCATGATCTTTAGTGTAACCATTACCAATGATCATTACTGTATCTTTACCGATTCCTTCAGCGCCAAGAGCAGCCTTAGTGAAACTAGTAGCCATACTGAAGAAATAAATCACACCATCATCTTTAGTAGCTAAAATACTGGCCATTTCAGTATCATTAATATTAACACAGTTAATTGTAACATCTGCAAGTTTACCATTAGTAGCTTCTTCAACCATATTCAACACTTCTACAGGTCTAGTAGCACTTCCTTGCAGAACAATATCAGCAAGACCTAACTCGTGAATCCTAGCAACACTACCATCACTATGACCCATACCAATAACAGTACCTGTTACGCCAGCACGTTTCTTTGCTTCGTGAAGACAGAGGAGACCTGATTTACCACCTGCACCAATGATAAAGACAGTATCGCCAGACTTAACTAATTTTGCAGTCTGAGCAGGTGCTCCAGCAACGTCTAATACTGCAAGAGCTAAAGTATCACTCATATCATCAGGTAACTTAGCATATATACCACTCTCGAACAAAATAGCTTGACCTTCAATATCAGCCTGATCAATATCAGGACGTACTTCTTTAATCTTATCAATTCTCAAAGGAGTTAACGAAAGAGAAACCAATGTTGCAATACGATCGCCAACTTTTAAGCCACGATCTTGAAGTTTTTCACCAATCTGAGCAATACGACCAATCAACATACCACCAGAACCTGTAACAGGATTGTGATGCTTTCCTCTTTCACCAACAATCTCTAACATTCTTGCTTTAATCTTCTCAACATCTCCCCCAGCTTCCTCTTCGATTTGAGTAAAACTAGCAGAGTCAATGTTTAAAGTTTGCACATCAATTAAGATTTCGTTGTCATAAATCTCCATTGTGTTGTCAATCTTCCATGCTGGTTGTGGCAGTGTTCCTTCTGGCTCAATAACTCGATGTGTTCCGTATGGACATCCTTTTTTCATTAAAATATACCCCCTTAAATTATTCCTGTTTACTCATTCTACTCCATTCATCAGGTACATCAGGGTTCATTTCTTCTTATTTTATAAGATTTAAACTTAAGATAGTATTGGATGTCGTGAAAAGACCATTATATCAGGAGTCGAATACATTAATTAACTACATTTAGTTAATTCAACAGATGCTAATAAAATACCTCTTTTGATCTAAAACTAGTTTTAAGCAAATTTTTTTCAAAAAATATTATTCTCTTGAACAATCGTACAATATGATTTTTATCTCAGCGATTAATTAAAATCCCATACTCTTTTTCATCAAACGCAATGCTGCTTCTGGATATCGCTTACCCATTAATGGAAAAATAATAAACAAACCCCTTTATCTATGATATGCTCCCCTGTGCAACACCATAAGAAGTAATATACGATGTTACAATAATCGCAATAAATATGGTTGCAATTACCGGCACTACAGATATAGCTGCTCTCGGTTTACTATCATTCTCATGTGCAGCCATAGGCAATCCGCCGATACCCGATTCGGTTGTTTGGATTATACGTTGCAATGCCAACATAAAGCCCAGTGGAAGTCCCAATAGGATTGTTATCGGATCTTTCATTCCTGCCATCATATTGTTGAAGAATATACTCCAATGGCCGGATGTCTTTGTAATAAATACTATAAACAACACAAAATATCCCACAACTGCCACTCCAATCATCACTGCCATTGAACTGATAAATACTTCGTGCTTTTTAGTCAGAACAATAAGTGCTGTTACTATTATAAGTGGTACTACAATAAATAGATATCTCTGTGCCACGTCCAGCTCAATATTCATAAATTCTCCGCCCCATATCGATACAACTGAGCCTATTCCGCTAAACTGAAATCCACCAAATCCGAATATATAAAGAACAACATAACATACTGCATATACAGATGCCATCTTCGGTGAAAGAAAATCAGAAATATATTTTTTGGGCTGTTTATCCATAATCTTAGAAGATAATGTTTCCGCATAAGACAGCGGAACTAATATGGTAGCTCCGATTAATGTCCACAGGGTAAGACTTTCAATCCTCATCTGTCCCTGCGCCGCCATATTGTTGAGCGCACCCAAAACACCTATAATCGCACCTGTTCCCACCATCGCTCCCAATGAAATCGATGTTGGTCCCATAAACTGTCTAAAGGTCATGGACGCTTCTTTAGTAGTTGTTTGCTTTTTAATTTTGAACAATGTCTTATATCCAACGTAAATTCCTGTAATAATAAGTATTGGCAAAAAGACCTGCCACAAAGATTCAGAAACTTTTCCTGACCAATACCCTATGGTCTCCATAACCTGATGCATATTTTTGCTTTTCCCCTCTCATAGTGTACTTTAATCAATAGACTTGCATTGCCCTTGGCGCCAAAGGTATTTTGCCTGTCAACTATAACTATAGCACAAATTTAAGTTGACACAACTGAATATAATTGACAAAAACTTTTATCAAAAAATCAATTTTTTTAGTACATGCTATTAATTATATGATATAATTTAGTTATTCAAATCAAAAGGATGTGGCAACTTTGACAGCAAAATCTTTTGGAGAACTTTTAAACGACATAATCTTAATATCTAGGACAAAAAAACGTTCTTGCACGCTACTTAAAATACGATGCTTCCTACCTTAGCAAATGGGTACATAATATAAGTCTGCCCGCACCTAAATACATTGATGTATTGTGCAAAAACATTTCCTCGTATATCGCAAACAATGCTGGTGAAGATGCTATAGAAGCTTTAGGGGAGTATTTGGGATTGACCAAAATTGACATTAACCGCTCAACTATAAAAAATCTCATTAACAGCAAGCTGTTGGAAAGTTACCAAATGAATAAGCTGAAAAATTCGAATAAATTTAAAACTACCGACATTGTTGAGTTAGATCAAACTATAAAATCAAAAACTTTAGATGCTATCTATTTGTCCGATTTTTGCTATATTAAGGACAAGATTCTTTATCTTGAAATTATCGATAGTTTTTCTCATAAGGAAAATAACTCCCGGATACGATATATTATTACCAACAAGGGCATTGAACACGACCTTGTTATAAACTGTATTATCCTCATCTATATAATTATCTCTTATCCTCAGTTTAATCACGACATATACGTTACCAATGAAGATATAAAATTTTCCATGTGTGCTGTTAAGGACACTATTGCGACAATCAGCAACTACCTATCAAGCGAAGTCTGTCTTTCTATATCTGTATTTCGCAAACAAGAGCATATACACAAGCTATTCTCCACCTACGACTATTTCCTTGACGAAAAATCCATACCGCTTTTCAAAAGTTATTCACCTCAAAATCTATTGCAAAAAAAGATATACAACAGTTTCATTATTAACAGCAATATTTCCCTTATAATAGGAAATTTAAATGAACTGTTTTTTGACTTAGATATGTTTTCGGATATATCAAGTCAGTATTTTGAGCAGCACGAACAGGACTATCTTCAGGAGATTAACATTATTCTCAATAACATTACATATAAGCATAATATCCGTGTACTTCTGCGCAAGGTGGAGATTGTCAGCTTTGTTTCAACAGGTATTGTCCATTTTTTCAACAAAAAAATAGTCCTTTCTCCTATAGAAAGGACTGCTTATCTGAAATATATGGCGGATTTGTTTGAGAATAATAATAACATAGACGTTAAAATGATCGAGCAAAATATAATCGAGCAGCTGCCTGAAAACCACAACTTCTCACTTTATGTTTCCAACGGCATTGTTATGACAAAAACCCATGCCGATTCGGGAAGTAACAATTTTTTCGTTGTACAGGATAGGGTCTTTCAAGACTCATATATGGCAATGTTTGATAAACTCTGGGAGGACAATACCGTTCGAATAAACCATGATAAATCACAAATAATAGATTTTCTTAACAATATGAGCAAATATAGTGAACTCATGAAATGAAAAAATTGAATAATTTATTGTCAATAGCTTTATTGAAACAATCAAATTATTCAATTAATTCAACTTTTATAGCTAAAACTACCTGCGATTGAAAGTCGCTTTTAAACTAACCTATAACTTAAAACTCATACTCTTTTTGATCAACCGCAATGCTGCTTCTGGATATCGCTTACCCATAACCCCCATTGATGCTAAGATATAATCCTGATCAATTAACACCTTCGCATCTATCGTTGGCATCAGCTTTTTCACTCTATCTTTTCTTAGATTAGTCAATATCTTCGGGCCAGCCTTCAGCCGTGTCAGTGCCCCGCCAGTCCCAATAATCCACTTAATCTTAGTTAAATCTTTACCTTCAGCGATTTTCACTCGACCTGTTGGCCCATACAGATCTTTTAACTGCCCTACATGACGATCAACTGCAATATTTACAGCCTCCCGCGTTAATATCTCAATGAGCCCAACCTCTTCTTCTGACTGAGGAATCGGATTCCGATTTTCGAGAATCTTGCTAAGATCAATCTTCAACTCTTTCTCAATCTCTTCTTTACCGATCATCTCAATCAGATTAATCGCATTAACAAATACCCCAAGATCTCCTTCTACAGTCCGTTTTGCAGTAGGTTCAGGACTTATCATAATATCACGAACCTCTAATGATCCTTCTGTCACAGAATGTACATCTGTTGTAGCTCCCCCTACATCCAATACAACAAGATCTTCAATATCATCATATAATAGCTGCGCGGCTTCCATCACAGCTCCTGGGGTCGGCATCATCGGACCATTAATCAATTCCTTAATCCTGGCCATTCCTGGCGCATGAATAATATGTTCTTCAAATACTTCCTGAATCACACGCCGGGTTGGAAGGACATTGAATTCATCTATACCAGGATAAACATTATCAACCACATAAACTTTTTTTCCTGCATCTTCTAAGATTTCTCTTACTTCATCTTGAATCACCTTATTACCACCATAAATAATTGGAACATCCATCTCTAATTTTGCTAACAACTCTGCATTATCTAAAATTACATCCTCTTCTCCATAATCTACTCCACCAGCGAGCAATATAATATTAGGTTGAATCTTCATAACTTTCTTCAGATGACGCTCTTTCATCCGACCTGCTGTCACATCTTTTATAACAGCTCCAGCGCCCAGAGCAGCCTCTCTTGCCGCTTTTACAGTCATATCATATACCAAACCATGAACTGTCATCTTTAAGCCACCAGCGGCGCTACTAGTCGCATGCATCTCATCCCAAGTTAGAACAACCACCCCTAGATTTCTCTTCAAATCATCAATTGCTCCATTAAGACCAATGATCACATCTCCATCCAGGACAGATGTTGGGGCCTGGCCCTGGCCTAAAAAAATAGGATCATTAGTATGTAAACCAGTAAAAGCATTGACAACCGTTGTAGTACTTCCAATCTCAGCAACCAATACATCTACTCTCATCTGTCTCTACCTCTTTTCAAATTAATTTCTTTTATATACTTGAAAGGGTCTGGAATAACCAGACCCTGATTTTTAATGATATGATTAGGGGAAAATATTATTCTGCATCTTCAATACGTTTTTTAACAAGGAAACTTGCTACATCTTGTCCTTTGGTTCCGCGACCAAAACCTGCATCCATACCGCACTCAACAGCGATCTCATTAGTTACCTGAGTACCACCAGCTATCAAGTAAACTTTATCTCTGATACCTTTCTCTACACAGAGATCATGAAGTTTTTTCATATTAGTTCGATGAACATCATTATGAGAGATAACAGTACTGATCAAAATCGCTTCTGCATTAATCTCAATCGCTGCATCTACAACTTTCTCAATTGGGACAGAAGTTCCTAAATATGTTGGTTTAACACCATATTTTTCAATACCACCATGCTTAATATCTATAATTTCTTTGAGACCAACAGAATGCTCATCTTCACCAACAGTTCCAGCGGCAACCTTCATTGGTTTTGCTTTTATGCTGGCCCGAATTTCATCATCACTTAGCAATTCTTCTACTTCAGGAATTACAAGGTCTGCAGGATTAATAGTAAACTCTACCTGACCTTTTACTTCTAACAATGTACCTTCAGTTGGGTGCATAACTTGTTTATGAATAACTTCTGCATTTTTAAGTCCCATCTTCTTAGCAACTTCTAAAGCGGCAACTTCAGCAGTTCTTTCGTCACAAGGCAAGAAGAGAGTTGTATTCACCCAACCATCTCCAGCCCATTCAACTTCAGGTTTAATTAAACCACCATCACCACGAACTTCTTCAGTCTTTTCAAGACGTTTTTCTGCATTATCTACTGGATCTAATTCACCAATATAAACAATCTTATCTGGTGTACAAAGAGTACAACCATCAATCAGATCACAAGCATGTTCTATACCATCTGGTAAATTGTTGTAACCAAAATGATCACAAACAGGAGCCATATAATCATCATCACGAGGTATTACTGTGCCAACACCTACACCGCCATCTATCTGGCGTGAAATACCATCAGCATTCCTCTCAGGATAATAACCAGAATCTACAAAGAATCCATCTTCTACTGCATTGAAATATCCGCCCTTTTCTAAGATCTCTTCTAAGAAGAGAACAGCACGTTCTTTGATCTCTCTAACGGTTTCTGATAGATATCCATTATCTTTAAGTTCAATCATCTCCATCAGACCATCCATACCGATCAATGCCTGCTTTGCAGTATTGGTAGCATGAATATTATTGTAATGCCATGGTACGTTTCGACCTTCATCAGGAGTAATCGTACTTTGAATATCAGCGGAAGTAAGTCGAGAGATCATCATATTAAGTACATGAACTACAGTAGCTTCACGAGTACAGGATTCCATATATTTAGTATTCATCTGAGCTCTAAATTTATATTCTTTAAAGAAGTCACGTAATGCAACAGCATAAGGTAAATCTAATCTCATACAAGGTGCAGGAGTAGATGTTGGAGGTACTGTTGAAAGAGAAATATTCTCTTTTTTCATACCCGCCTTAGTAGAGAACATAGCATTAATCGCATGCTGAACCATAAGCTCAGGCATAACCTTCCATGCTTCACGAGCGGTTGCATTAGCGTTATGTGCTCCGTCAATCTGTAGCATATCAACAGATGCCATCAACTTTTTAGCTACTGCTGCATCAACAAATGAGCGAATCATATTTATATTTCTATAAAGAACATTATATTGTGGATCTTGATGAGCTCCGTTTACTTTTTCTTCAGCAAATAAAGTTGCAACCTCTGGGCCAGCAACCCCACTAACATAAGAGTGGAAATTGATTGGACGACCTACTTCATCTTCAATCATATCTAACGCTTTTCTGGAAGCTCTAATCTGCTTTCTTGTAATAGGTACACCACCGATTCCTTCAGGAGTACCTTCGATCAGACCATCAAAATGACTCTGACCCATTGTTCTGATAACCATAATATGATCAGCACCATGCCATGCAGCCATTCTCATCCGACGAATATCATCTTCAAAGCGACCAGAAGCAATCTCAGAAGTAATTACACAGTCAGGCTGTGGATCGATATAATTAAAAGATTTAGCAGCAGGCAATGGGACACTGTTTTTTAAATCTTCAGACACTTGATAGTAAGTGAAAGGACCTTTTTGTACAGGGCCTTCTGCTTGTTTACGCCAAACCCAACCCTGGCGCCGTGGCCGATAATTCTCCAGATCCTGCATCAGTTCTTCAATATTAATCTTTTTATTAGGATCTAATTTCATTATTGACCACCTCCTCCAAATAATTTTTCAACAATATCCCAATACTCTCCGTCTATTAAAGCCTGTCCAGTTTCACGAATTCCAAGATTAGTTTCTTTCGCTACTCTCCATACTATATGTCCAGCACCTTTACCTAATAACTCTTTTTCATAAACCTTTTGAACCAGTTCTTTTGCCTCTAAACTACTCAATCCCATTCTTAAAAGTACAGAACGCTCAATAGATGGCGAAGTATGCTTTTTTGATAAATCAATCATTGGATCAACAATTTTCTCTGTTAACTCCCAAAAACGTTGAAAAAGCTCTGCATCGCTTAAATTAGCTAAATGTTTGCGACGTTCCTGAAAATCATCGTGTCTTTCCTGTACCATTTAACTCTACACCCCCTGTTAAGATTAATAATCTATGCTGTAGATTAAACTACTTAATAGATTTATTTAAAGTCGAAATAATAACAAGTTATTATTTCTTAAGTTTAACGACTTCAGAAGAAGGTTTGAACTCTCATTGAAGTTTTGAAATTATTGTAAGCATTCTACCTCCACCTATAGAAGAGCGGAGCTTCGCCTTCTGAAATGTCGTTAAATTCCGCGTTTCATTATAAATTCTAATGTTTTATAATATATATGTGGTTGAATCTCAGGATAAGTTAACTTTTGAGGCAGTTCTAAATATAGCTCTTGTCGTACCATTTCACTATCTTCAGGTATTGATCCCATCTCATGAACATCCGCAAAAAAGAGCATACCATAACTTTCCTCAGAATTTTCATCATTTTTGACACCATAAATTGATACAGGGAAAAGAGCGAATTTAATTGCTCCAGTCTCCTCCATCAACTCTCTTGGAGCACACTCAAAAATAGATTCTTCTGGTTCCACCCTTCCACCAGGAATTTCCCAAGTCTTTCGTTCCCGATGTTGAACAAAAATCCACTTACCCTCAAATCGTGCCATAATAACAGCATATTGCATCTTTTCCAACGAAATTTCCTTCAGCGAATAAAATGAAACGTTCAACTGATTTTCCTCCTATCACTATTCCACTATTAATTCACTCCTAATTCTTGCAAAAAATCTTTTACAAACTCTTTACTCCCATTTACTTCATCCGCAAGGAAAGTTAATTCCTCGCAAGATATTGAAGTTGCACCTGTCTTCTCAATTGCATTTTTCAGATAAGATTTCCGAACTTTATTCAAATCTACATCCTTAACATGAATCTGAGATGGACATTCAGGAATGATAATCCTTTCACCAGGTTTATCATCTTCTGGATTACCACGCCTTACTTCCACACCCTGTTTCATCGCTAAAGTTAGTTGAGCAGTTGGATGCTTACCGGCACCAGTATATTCAGTTTCCTGAACAACCACAATCTGATCCTCTTTCATTTCTCGCGCAATGGCAATAGCTGCTGCTAAAGATATATTTCCCGCTGGCCCACGTTCAAGACCTTCTAACTGTGCCAACGCTTCTGTAACATAAAATACTTCCCCTTGAGAAATAGTTACATACCTATCTAGATATCTTAAAGCTCGAGCAGCATTTCTAGGTACATCAGCCCGATCTGGCCATGTAGCAAATGGCATTCCAAATCCCGTATGTCCAGTAGTAAAGGATTTACGATTAAAAGCTTTATCACTAGCCATATGTAAACCTTTAAGATCCACACTAGCTCCAATAATTTTCGTATTCATTGCATTAGCTTTACGTGCACCTCTGGCAGTACCAGTAACATTTCCACCACCAGCATGAGTTATAACAATTGCATCTGGATCACGATTTTCTCGTTTTCGCATCTCATCAATAATTTCATAACCTAAAGTCTCTACACCAGCAATACCAAAAGGTGTATATAAAGAAGCATTAAAATAACCTGTTTCCTCTAGTACTCTCAAGAAAGTATAAAACAGTTCTGGGCCAACGGTTAACTGCAAAACCTCTGCACCATAAGCCTCACACTTACGACCCTTCTCTAAAATCTCAGGTTGTCCTAAACCTGTGCTATCATATACTTCTTGAACGATGATACATTTCAAACCTCTCATCGCTGCCTGAGATGCAACAGCTGCACCGTAATTACCACTAGTTGCCGCTATAACACCTTTATAGCCATGCTTCTGGGCATGGTACACTGAGACCGCAGCTCGCCGTGCCTTAAAACTCGCAGATGGATTGCAAGCTTCATCTTTTAAGAAAATTCGAGCACCATAACCAGGCTCAGAAATTTTCTGCACCAGACGAGTAATATTTTTCAGTTCCAACAAAGGAGTATTCCCTACTCCTGTCTCTTTTTGAATCTGACAGATTTCATCAAGACTATAACCAACCTCACGCATCATCCGCTCATAATCAAAAGCAATCTCAGATGTTTCAAATTGATCATAATCGATTCCAACAGCCATTTTCATAATCTCATTCTTACGTTTCATTACTTGTTGATAACTCATATCTTTCATTGGCATTGCCCCTCCTCAAAGAGAAATTCTCGCAACTCCTGACCGATTGTCAAAAGTGCTGGTATGGGCTCACCAAAATCATATTCATAACGTGGATTCGCTTTTTCTAACCGACCTGTTAATTGGCGACCAATCAACGTTTTAATAGTCACTTCATCACCGATCATAGCATCTTCAGTTAAAAAACCATTAACCCTCAATTCCAATGATACCTGTTTAGTATCATCCGGAACTTGAGGAGCACGTTCCTCAGGTTGAAGGACGATCTGATGTATCTGAACCCATGTTCCTTTGGGTATCTTCATATTCAAACCTCCCTAATTTTATTTTGCCTTTACACTATACTAACTCTTTTAAATCCTTTGCAATAAATGCAGGGATCGGAAGATCAGACATATGTACTAAACCAGATTCTGCTTTAATTACTGCAGGAATCATGTTTACAGCACAAGCCATAGTTCCTTTACCACCTGGAATTTCAGGGCTAATACCCATTTTAATATTTGGATCACCAATGATTTCAATATAGTCCCCAGTTTCAATATCCTCTAAATGTGGATGAATTTGTTGTGGATGTTCCATAGTTATTAAAACCTTACCATCTTTTTTACCATAAGCAATATGACGACAACCTGCTACATTACCTTTTTCAACTTTTACGTGAGGAGTTTCTCGATATGTATTAGAAATAATAGGTTCTCTAGTTTCTATAATTTCATCTAATTCCCAACCCATTTTAGCTGCAACCATGTTGATAGATTCCTGGAAGCCGATATGACCAACGATATCGCCTGATTGCAGACCTGCTTCGAATTCTTCTGGAGTAGTACCTACACCTTGAGTTCTCATTACAGTTGGACCAAATGGTGAAAGATCGTTAATTCTTGCTGCTTTAATCTCTTGAACATCTAAACAAGCACCTGTTAATACAAGAATCAAAGTATCTAAAACAAAACCTGGGTTAATACCAGTACCCAAAACAGTTACACCCTTTTCTTTAGCCAAACGATCAATCTCTTTTGCTAATTCAGGTTCCCCAGCTTCTGGAAAAGACATCTCTTCTGCAATTGTAATAACATTTAAACCAGCTTCAATACCCTTTTTAATTTGAGGAAAAACTTCTTTTGTAAAGGAACCAGTAGCAATTAATAATAAATCTGCTTCAGCACCTTCCAATATCTCACTAAGACTGGATTTGATTTCAACTCCAACTTTTTCTTGACCAACTAATTCGCCAACATCTTTACCAATTTTATTAGGGTCCATTTCGATTGCTCCAACAAGTTCCATACCCTCTTTACTCAGAATCAAGCGTGCCATACCTTGACCCATTGCACCAAGACCCCAATTAATTATTCTAGCCTTTGCCATTCAAACCCACTCCTTATTTATAATTTTATACATCAATGCATACTACTATTTATATTAGATATAACTCTTCTTTTTCCTCTTAATTTTCTGCAAATTTCTTTTCTTTAATACATTTAAAAAGAAAAACACTTCTATCCTTCAAAGGATTGAGGTGTTTTCCTTAGTTCTAATTTTACATAGGCTTTTCAATTGGACCTCCATCCTTAGTTACAACATCTTCAGGTTTTTCCTTCTTAGGTTCTTTTTTAGGATCTTTAATCATATTAACACCTCCTCAAAAAACATTTCAACTAGATATTAATTATCTAATAATCATCTTTTTTCCTTCATTTTTTCTCTATTTTTTTCACATATTTATCATTTTGTTTGACATTTGCCACCATTCCATTATACTATTAAGATATGGTAAACAATAAGGGGGTAATTTTCGTGGAAAATATGACAGATAAGTTTGATACTTTAAAAGAAAAAAGTGAAATTCTCAAAGCTTTATCCCACCCTGTACGTTTATGTATTGTCAAAGGACTTATGAAAACAAAAGTTAGTAATGTAACCACTATACAGGATTGTCTAGATATTCCCCAATCAACTATTTCACAACATATAGCCAAACTTAAATCTGCTGGTATCGTTGATGGTACGCGAGATGGAGTTAAAATTCATTACTATGTAGTAAATGAAGATGCTCGGAAAATCATTTCAGCTCTTTTTGATAAATAAATTATTATAGGCTCACAAAAGCCTATTTTTTTTATTTGACTTTATATCGTTTTATTGTAATATAATGATATAGCAAAAGCATAGGGAGGCCATACTTTGTGGATTATTTAACAAGGCAAGAAAAACTCTTAGAAAAAAAAGTGAAATCTTAAAAGCTCTAGCTCATCCGATAAGATTATGTATTCTCAAAGGATTGATGGAAACCAAAATTTGCAATGTAACTACGATGCAATATTGTTTAGATCTTCCACAATCAACAATTTCCCAACATTTATCTAAACTTAAAGCTGCTAACATTATTGAAGGTGTAATAGAAGGTATTAAAATCAATTATAGCATACTTAATGAGGATGCTAAAAAAATTCTTTCGACAATCTTTGAGAAATAACTCACATTAGTTTTTTCAAAAACTTCAATTATTTCTGAACAAAAATTAACTATTTAATTTACTATATAATATTTTAAAGTATATAAACAATTTAAAGGAGGTTCTTTTTCGATGGGAAAAAAAGTTGTTATCGTTGGAGGAGTTGCTGGTGGAGCAAGTACAGCTGCTGGATTAAGACGTCTTGATGAACAAGCAGAAATTATTTTGTTTGAACGTGGGGAGCATATTTCTTTTGCTAACTGTAGTCTCTCACATTGGAGAAGTTATTCAAGAACGCAGTAAACTTTTGGTTCAAACTCCTGAAGCTATGGAAAAACGTTTTAATATTAAAGTTAAAATATTCAATGAAGTTTTATCTATTAACCATAAAAATAAAACTGTCGAAGTTAAAAATCATAAAACAGGTGAAGTTTACAATGAAAGTTATGATAATTTAGTTCTTTCTCCGGGTGCTAATCCTATTAAACCACCAATACCTGGTATTGATCATAAAAATATTTTTACACTACGCAATATTCCCGATACTGACAAAATTAAGTCTTTTGTAGATAATAAAAAACCTCAATCTGCTGTTGTGGTAGGCGGTGGATTTATTGGATTAGAAATGGCAGAAAACTTACACCACCGTGGTTTAAATGTTACATTAGTTGAAATGACTGATCAAGTTATGGCTCCTATAGATTTCGAAATGGCAGCTATTGTTCATGACCATATTCGTTCAAAAAATGTCAATCTAGTTTTAAATGATGGTGTTAAATCTTTTGCTGATCAATCTGGTCGTGTTCAGGTAACTTTAGAAAGTGGTAAGCAAGTAACCGCTGATTTGGTGATTTTTGCAATTGGTGTTCGTCCTGAAACAACTCTGGCCAAATCCTGTGGCCTGGAGTTAGGAGAACGAGGTGGTATCAAAGTAAATGAATACTTGCAAACATCTGATCTATCTATTTACGCAATTGGTGACGCTATTGAAGTGAACGATTTTGTAACTGGTAAGAAGGCTCATATTCCTTTAACAGGGCCAGCTAATAAACAAGGTCGAATCATTGCTAACAATATATCCGATCGTTCCGAGACATATAAAGGAACTCAAGGAACTGCTGTAGCCAAAGTTTTTGATCTTACTGTAGCATCAACTGGTGCTAATGAAAAAACTTTAAAACGTGATGGTATTGAATATATTGCTTCTGGATCTCATGCAGGATATTATCCTGGTGCAATTCCAATGGCTGTCAAAATTCTATTTACTCCGAAAGGAAAACTTCGCGGTGGGCAGATTATTGGATATAATGGTGTAGATAAACGAATGGATGTTTTAGCAACCTGTATCCGTTTTGGAAAAAGTATTTTTGATTTACAGGAAATAGAACTTTCATATGCACCACCTTTCTCCTCTGCAAAAGATCCAATAAATATGGCAGGCTACGCTGCTGGTAATATTTTAACTGAAGATACTAATATCATTCATTGGCATGAAATTGCTACTTTAGATCCAAATAAATCTATTCTGGTTAATGTCCGAACTAAGATGGAAAATGATTTAGGAACCATAGAAGGTTCTTACCATATCCCGGTAGATGACTTAAGAAAACGTTTAAATGAATTACCAAAAGACAGGGAAATTATTATCTTCTGTCAAGTTGGGTTACGCGGCTATATTGCAACTCGTATTCTTAAACAGCATGGTTTTACAAAAGTTAGGAACTTAAGTGGAGGCTACAAAACCTACAAAGTCGTATCTAAAGAAATTAAAACACAGAATAATTCATCTTCTACACCTAGTGAATCTTCATGTTGTTGTCATAGTGAAATGCAAATAAAAAATGACTCAACTTCTATAAAAAGAGTTGCTCTTACATATCAAGAAACTGTAAAACTAGATGCTTGTGGACTTCAATGTCCTGGTCCAATTATGCAAGTTTATCAAAAAATAAATACTTTAGAAGAAGGGCAAATTTTAGAAGTTAACGCTACAGATCCTGGATTTGTTTCAGATATCCCAGTCTGGTGTAAAAGCACTGGAAACACGTTAATTAAACAAGAAAAAGGCGCTAATTGTTTCATTGCTTATGTCCAAAAGGGATCTTCAGAAAAAAAAGAGTTAACTAATCAAACTGTAAACTTACCACAAGATAAAACAATGGTGATATTTAGTGGAGATCTAAATAAAGCAATTGCATCTTTTATTATCGCTAATGGCACTGCTTCTATGGGACGTAAAGTTACTTTATTCTTTACCTTTTGGGGTTTAAATATCTTAAGAAAAAATCAAAACGTCAAGGTAAAAAAGGTCTTTTAGATCAAATGTTTGGCAAAATGATGCCAAGAGGTAGTAAAAAATTAGGACTTTCTCGAATGAATATGCTGGGTATGGGTCCCAAAATGATTCGTTACGTTATGAAAGATAAAGGCGTTGATTCTTTAGAAGCATTAATTGGGCATGCAAAGATGGCAGGCATTGGTAAGTAGACGGCTCTCTCTAACGTTTCCGAAATTGAAAGGCCGCCCCTCTCAGAACCGGACTTGCCCAATTAAGGCATCCGGCTCCCCATATGAACCTCTTTACACAAACGCTGAATTAAGATTAACTAAGGATTTAGGTAATGCCAAAGGGTAATGTTCCAACATTTTATCGAACTTATCCCATGATAACTTGTTCCTTTGACTTCTCCTATTTAACCATTTCTGCAGTAACTCTTCTATTTCCCACTTATACTTTAATAGATTATTCCAATTATCACTAACTCCATAGTATTGATAATGCCCCCGTAACTTTTGATTAACGGTTTTCCATATCTTTTTAAGAGTTGAAAATCTATTATCTTTAATCCATTTCTTAAAGATCTGTATTTTCGCGTGAAATTTCTTCCGAGAAGTTTTCCATTTTAATTTAAACTTTCCTCTACGACTTCTACCACAATAATGCGTAAAGCCTAGAAAGTCAAATGTTTCAGGTTTTCTTCCACCTCGTCTTTTCACATCTCTTTCAGCAAATCTCCCAAAGTTTATTATTCGTGTCTTTTCTTCTGCTAGTGCTAGTCCGAATTTAGCTAGTCTTTGCTTAAGAGCATGATAAAATCTTTTGGCATCTCTTTTATATTGAAAACATACTACTGCAACATAGCTTAATTATTAAAGATACTACTTCACAAAACAAACAAAATAATGTATAATAAAATAAAAACTTTAAGGAGTCATTTTATTATGCTATT
>DAOVRZ010000098.1:0-23047 GCA_030627905.1 Halanaerobiales bacterium | reverse complement strand
TTTTTTGTTTTCTAGTTTTTCTTTTCATAATAACCCCCTCAATTGGCTATAAATCAATATAATATCTAATTATATTATATCATATTTATTCATTTATGAGAATTATTATCTCGAAAAATTTTTACTCGTTAGAGCTGATTTAGATATAAATAATTACGCAGTAAAATAATATCTACATTTTTCTTTTCGACATCCATGGGGGGGTGAAGTTCGATGTGTAATGGGATCTTTAAGATTGAACTTTTTAACGATTTTATTCACTAACTCAAATGAGGCCTGTCCATGGCAAGAGTCATAGATATAATGGTCTTCTTTGCAAAAGTCATTCTTAAAAGAGGTATTAAAGACTCTTTGGCGAAAGATGCTATAATTAGTTGAATTGTTACAAAAAAAGTTGAAAAAGCGATAGAATTAGCGAAGAAGTATTGTTCTGTATATTACACTATTAAACATGTGGCTACCATTAATGTTACATACATATTAAGATAGAAATAAAATAATATTGATTAAAATTAGAGGGCTTATTTTAGCTGTCCAATTATTTTAAAATTTAAATCTAAAAATATGGATATTTTTTGATACGTTGCAGGAAAAATCAAAACAGTTATCGAATTTTCAATAAAAGCCTTAAATTTGTTTTAATAAAGTAAAGATAGATAGAAGGAGGGAGTGTACTATGCCTATTAGTAGAAAAGAATTTTGGAAAGTAAAACAGTTTGGTGAGATTCCAAAGGAATACTCCATTCTTCCTATTAGTTTTTTAAATTTTCATAGAGATGAAGACTCTAATAAATTTTTATTAAGAGGTATAAATGTAAAAGCTATTGAATTAATAAATCCATATATCAATGATTGTGAAGATTTATATTCTATATCCTTAAATTTCAAAGATCACTTTTGGAAAGAAATAAATAAATTTTGGAAAGAAAATAAAGATAATCATTTCTTTATTAGTACAATTTTTTCTGAGAATAGTTCTATATATCAATGTAACCTTGTTCGTGTAAATGAGAGTAAAATTTATTGTTTTGTATGTGATGATCATCATGAAAAAAATGTTAAAATCAATCAAGAGCTAAGGAATTTTAAAAGTTCGTTTCATACAATATTTAATCATGTTCCAGTAGGAGTAGTTATACTTAATAAAGAAGGGCAAATTGAGGATGTAAATAACTTTTTCATTGAATTATTTGGATATTCAATGGAAGAGATTATAAGTCAAAATATAGATGGATTGATTGTTCCAGAAAAATATATAAAAGACGGTAAGAGATTGACTGACTTGGCATTGAATAAAAAAGTTATTAGAGAGGAAGGAATTCGCAAAACAAAAAAAGGTGATCTTTTAGAGATATTAATTCATGCTGCTCCAATAATTCAAGATCAGGACCAAACTGGGGTTTTCTTAATTTATCAAGATATTACTCAATTAAAAGTAGCGTTGAAAAAGATGCAAGAAACAGGACGAAAATTGGAAAAACTACATCAGGTGGTACATAAAATGGATGCTGCTGAAGATGAAACAAAACTTTGTCATGTGACCATTGAAGCGGCTGCAAATATATTAAAATTAGATACTTGTATTATTGTAAAAGCACAAGGAGAAAAGATGGTGCCGCTGGTTTCTATTGGGGATTTGGCACTCAATGAATTTCCAATTTTAGCAAAAGGTGAAGGAATTGTGGGGTTAACCTTTGAAAGTAAAGAGACTCAGTATCTTGGTGACATAAAGCAAAATTCTAGAGCACTTTCTTTGGGAAAGGGTTTTCACTCAGTAATTAGTGTTCCAATTGGTGATTTTGGAGTATTTCAAGCTATTTCAAGTGAAATTGATGCGTATTCAGAAGAAGATATTCGTTTAGTAGAATTGTTAATTGGTCATACAGAAGGGGTAATCAAAAGGATAATGCTTACTAAAGAGCTTTATTATCAAGCAAATCATGATGCTTTAACAGGATTAATTAATCGTCATCATTTTAATCAGATTCTAGAGAAAGAAGTAAAAAAAGCTCGACGTTATAAGTATGGATTAACTTTTTTGATGATTGATATTGATAATTTTAAATTAGTTAATGATTCTTTAGGGCATTTAAAAGGTGATGAAACTTTAAAAAAAATAGGGTCTCTTATCAAAGATAGTGTTAGAGACTCTGATTATGTGGTCAGATATGGTGGAGATGAATTTTTGGTTATGATGACAGAGATAAATGGCTTTCAAATACAAGCCAATATAGAATTTATTATAGATAGGATATATTCTAGTTGTGAAAAATGGTTTCTTACTGAAAAGTATATTCCAAAAGATATTTCAGTTAGTATTGGTGCAGCTCATTGGAATTCAGAGGGTGATTTGTCGATTAAAGAAATTTTGCAACAAGCAGATGAGTGGATGTATTCACAAAAAAGATCAGGCGATTTGTAAGGCTTTTGAAATATTTTAAAAAACATAATTCCCTTGTTTCAGTGAACTCGTCCAGCTAAAGCTGAACATTGGGGCTTCAGTAGAGGATTCTACCCCCACTGAAGATTAAAAACAATTCCCACTACTTATAGAAGTGGGGGTCTTAACTCAAAAGATAAAGCAGGAATTTACTTTGGGTGATTTAGATAAAGTTAACAAAAAGAGAATAAAAAAATTGTAAAAAAAAAATGATATTTCTTGATATTCATCCAATTTTGTTTTATAATTAGTAAGGAGTTGAACTTAAATTGATTGAACAGAGAGAGGATTGGTACAGTAATGGATTATTTTAGTGATACTAATATTAAAATTGGAAAAGCAGCTATGCTTTTAGCTCTCTCTTCTAGCCGACAAGAAGAAGCAGAAATTAAAACTCTTTTAAAAAAATGTTATGGATTTGATACAGTTGTAACAGAAATAGGAGGAATTTTAGGAAATATTAAAGATCGCGTAATAAAATCTGTTGTTAGTGCAGCTCTTAGTGCAGGTATAATGGAAAAAAAAGGAAGTCATATTCATCCACTTATTCATGCTACTCTAGAAGCAGGAAAAGGTATGATGTTTGATTTACCAACACAGGCAAGTATAGTAATGAAGATTGCCATTGTTATTGATTCAGAGTGGGTTGCAGTATCAATGTACGGTGAATCTGCTATTCATGTTCTCTCAAATCATGAGCGCGCTGGATTAGGAATTATGCATCTTTAAATCAAGAATTCATAAATGTACAAAGCAGACTAGTAAAAAAATTAATTCTAACCTAAAAGTGATGAGTGATTATGTGACTAAGTGATGGGTTAGGAAAAGTGTTATTATATATAAGGCAAAGGATGAACCTTATCCTTCAGTGATTATGTGAGTAAGTGAAGCCTTAATTAATTTTGCTAAATTAGCAGAGTAATTAAGGTTTTTTAATGTCAGTAAATAAATAACAAAAAAGAATAAAAATCTCAAAATTAGAGGAGGTGAATCAAGATTAAGCTTATACCTGTCAGTTTCAGCAAGAGAAGATAGGGATTAAAGTTAACTTAAGTTTAATTATTCTTTATTTTTAGGGGGGCGTTGAAATGTTACATAGTTTATTAGATTTTATTAAATCGACAGGGTATGCTAATCTAACAGGGGGCCAGATTGGAATGATTTTAATTTCTTGCTTATTGTTATATCTTGCTATTAAAAAGGAATATGAGCCCTTATTACTTTTGCCTATTGCCTTTGGAATGTTATTGACTAACTTACCTCTGTCCGGCATTATGGATGCACCTGGCGATAACAGTGTAGGTGGACTTTTATATTATCTTTATAAAGGTGTTAAGTTAGGAGTTTATCCGCCACTTATATTTTTAGGAGTTGGTGCGATGACTGATTTTGGACCATTAATCGCAAATCCTAAAACATTGATTTTGGGCGCAGCAGCTCAGTTTGGTATTTTTATGACATTTATTGGAGCCTTGATTTTGGGATTTTCTCCAGCTGAATCTGGAGCAATTGGAATAATCGGTGGTGCAGATGGCCCTACCGCAATTTTCTTAACTGCAAGATTAGCACCGCATTTATTAGGACCAATTGCAGTTGCTGCTTATTCTTATATGGCATTGGTTCCAATTATTCAACCACCTATTATGAGATTTTTGACTACTCCAGAAGAACGAAAAGTTGTAATGAAAACACTAAGACCTGTATCTAAAAAAGAAAAGATTTTATTCCCGATTGTAGTAACTATATTAGTTGGTTTAACATTACCTTCTGCAGTGCCTTTAATAGGAAGTTTAATGCTGGGGAATTTGTTTAGGGAATCAGGAGTTGTTGAAAGAATATCAAAGACAGCTCAAAATGAGTTGACAAATATTGTAACTATATTTTTGGGTGTCACAGTGGGAGCAACAGCTAGCGCAAAGGATTTTCTGAATTTACAGACTGTTGGAATTATATGTCTTGGGCTTGTAGCATTTGCTTTTGGAACGGCTGTAGGAGTTTTATTTGGAAAGATTATGTATCGGTTTAGTGGTGGTGAAGTAAATCCACTTATAGGTGCCGCAGGTGTTTCTGCAGTGCCGATGGCTGCTCGGGTTGTGCAAACTGTAGGTTTAGAAGAGAATCCAAGAAATTTCCTATTGATGCATGCTATGGGACCAAATGTAGCTGGCGTAATTGGTTCTGCTGTTGCAGCAGGTGTAATGCTTTCTGTGCTAGGATAAATATCTAAATATCGAGTGTTCAAATACGCTATTTAAAGAATTTTCTTATTTAAGACTTCAGTAAGGTAGGAAAATTTCTTTAAGTGGCGTATTTATTTATTAATACCTTTTTAAGTTAATAAGACGCTCTTAAAAATGTAAAAGATAGCTTTAGGGGTAAGTGAACTCGTCCAGCTAAAGCTGAACATCGGGGCTTCAGTAGGGGATTCTACCCCCACTGAAGATTAAAAACAATTCCCACTACTTATAGAAGTGGGAGTCTTAACTTAAAAGATAAAATAAACAGTGAAGGGATGACTATGAAAGAATTTATTGCCAAAAGCATTGGAGATCTATTGTATGCTAAACTCATAAGGAAAGAATATATAGGTCGAATTTACTCTGTACTTCCAACAGAGATTAAAATTGAGTCTGAAAATATGCTTTACACCATTTGTAAGCCAAAAGTTGGTAATGGACCCTTTGTTATATTAGTACCATCAACTGTAGAAGATATGACCCAATGGGGAGTAGTTGTGAATGCTCAGATTATCGCAGATAAAAATAGAATTATATTGAATGATTCTATACGAATTTCTCTTAACAATACTCAGATTTGGAGTAATAAATGGATAGAGATTTCAAACCCTAAAAATATGTTTAAACTTTTACCACAGATTAAGAATCTGGTACTAAAAGAAGGGAATTTAAAAGGATTGGGTTTTTTTTTAAAGGGTGAAGAATTTCTGAAGATGAAAAATGACCAGATTATAAATTATTATCAAAGGATCATCCTTGAACAAACATTTACACTTCTTAAAAAAATTAAAATTGGATTAAATTATAGTTCAGAACTTTTTTGGGCAGGGGTATTGGAAATGGTAGGATTGGGTTCTGGATTGAATCCTTCTGGAGATGACTTTTTAATTGGTTTTCTCTTAACTTTTCGATATTTCGAATCTGTGAGTCTTATTAAATTACCTGAAATAGATATCAAGATTTTTTCTGAAGAGGTTAAAAAAAGTACTAATTTCGCTAGTGCTATGTTTGTTATTCAAGCAGCGAAAGGAAGTCCTTTTGAGTTAGCAAGTGATCTTATACAGAATCTTTTTTGTAACAAAAGAATTAGTACTATACTGAGTACTCTGCGTTTAATCACAAGAGAAAATATTACTAGAACGGATTTTCTAGTAGGGGTGATAACTGCAGGGGAAATTTTTCAAGAAATGGCTTCGTTTTAAGAATAGGGTCATGAACAATATAAAAGCACAAAAGTGCGTTGTATTATTCATGACCCTATGGCTTTGCGAGATGTTCGAAATGCGGTATGATTTTTTATCTTTTTAGATATGACCCTCACTTCTATAAGTGGGGGCAATTGTTTTTAATCTTCAGTGGGGGTAGAATCCCCCACTGAAGCCTCGATGTTCAGCTTTAGCTGAACGAGTTCACTTAAGATATAGATTTAGATCTTTCACTAAAGCATCAGCTTTTAATTTAGATCCTGTATGGTTTAGAATTTTTTCTTGCCAATCGATTAGAGAACCAGGGGCAAAATAAACTTGACATAGTTCTTTAAATGCTTCTGGTTGTTGGTGCAATCCACTAAACTTTTGATTAAATTTTTCATGTATCTGGCTTGCAATTAGATCAGCGAGAATATAGTTTTGCCAATAGACAGGATATTTAATATACCATGCACTAGCAGCCCAGCGTGGGGTATGGTCTAAAGTAATTCCAAGAATATTATGTTCGATTTGAGCAAGAATTGAATCCGCATCTTGACCAGGGTTTTCATAAATCAAATATTCTGCTAACGAATAAGCTGTTCGTTCTCTAATATAGTGAAACCAAGGAGCAATTAAGCGTTTTTGAAATTGTAATACTTCTGAAGAATCGAAACCACGCTCTTTTAGCCATTCAGGATGGCGTGTTACATAGGCTAAAACTTCTGCCATTCCTTCATTAAATATACCTGAATCATTTCTGAAGATTAAAGATTTCTGAGAGATAAATGCACTATGAAGAGCATGACCCATTTCATGAAACATGGTTCGATAAGAGTTGTGTCCATCAGAAGGATTTGTTAAAATTTTAATTTTATTTTCACCTAAAGTCATGCAAAGACCATTATAGGGAATATCAGTACATACCATTTCAATCCCCAAATTTTCTAGATTCGTTCCATGAGTTAAAGCCCATTTCTTAAGATCATTTTCAATATCTGTTTTAGGGAAAAGGGTCGAATTGATTTCACCCATTTCCTCAAGTAAATACATTAAATCCCAGGGTTCAATCTTATTTAATCCCAGTTTTTTCTTGCCATCTTCAAGGATTTGATGATATACTAGATTTGATTGTTCAGTCAAATTAGTTAATATATTTCTGACTTGTTCAAGAGATAATCCATCTATTTTCTTTAGAGAGTAGTCAGCATATGTAGGATATCCGAGTTCTTTTGCCAGGTCGTTTCGTAATTGGATGAGTTTAATCAAGCGAGGAGCAAGATGCTCAGAGATTGCAACTTTACCTAACCAGGCTTTTTTTCTAAGTGAAGAATCAGGAGATGTTCGTAAGATATTTTTAATGGTACCAAGATCACTTTCATCATTTCCCACCATGTATTGATATGTAATCATCTCATCACTTAGTTCTTTGGTTAATTCTAAAATTTCTGGATGCAGATGAATTTGACTATTATCTAATTGATTTTTCCAGAGTGTAAGGCGTCGATTAAGAGTAGGATCGTTAACTTGCTCTACCCAATTATAAATAATTTCTTTAAAAAATGGATTAGAGATTAAACTCGCATATTCTTTTTGTAACTTTCCAATTTCAGGAATTTTAGTTTTTTCTACTAACTGTTTGAATTCATGATTGCTCATTTTTGTGTGTAATTTTTTTAGATTACCCTCAAAAGAATCTAAAAAATCACAAAGTTCAGTTTCGCTGGTTATACTTGGGATTTTTATTTCATTCATCTTGTTACCCCCTTGCTATTAATTTTAAGATTTGGATGGAACTAATTTAATTACTTCGATAATTTTTTGAATTTCTTCATCTGCTAAATGTCTGGTTTCCCAGAGCAACGTAGAGCGTTCTTCAGACTTAAGTAGGTCTAATAAAATTTCTTTTTCCTGTTCATCAAGACCTTGAAATAAATCTTCTCCTAAGACATACGATATTGGAATTTTATAAAATGTACAGAGTAGTCCTAAAGTAGTTAGGGATGGTAGACGTTTACCATTTTCTAAAAGTGATAGATATCCGTTTGAGATGCCTAATTCTTTTTCTAAGTCTCGTGTAGAGTATTGAAATTTTAATCTAACTTTTTTTAAACGTGTGCCGATTTCAATTGGATTCATTATCTCATCCTTTCTGTGTGTAAACTACTCTGTGGATAATTCTTCATATCAGTAAGAAAATCCTTCTTTTAGGAAACTATTACTTGTTTACTTTTTAGAAAATGCAAGGTCAAAACTCTCATATTTTCAAAGGAATAAAGTGATTAATCGAGAGTGAACTCGTCCAGCTAAAGCTGAACATTGGGGCTTCAGTAGGGGATTCTACCCCCACTGAAGATTAAAAACAATTCCCACCACTTATAGAAGTGGGGGTCTTAACTCAAAAGATAAAGTTAGATTTTAGAAGTAGATACAATTTGTGAGATTGTTTTTAAATTTCAAAAAAGTAGAAGGAATCTATTCATTTGTCTAGAAATTAGTATATATTCATACTGATGAATATATAGATTGGAGGAATAAAATGGAATCTATCAAAACAATGATTTACAATGATGGAAAATTGAAGTTATTGGACCAAAGAAAACTTCCAGTTATTACCGAATTTATTACCTGTAGTACTTATCAAGAAGTAGGTGATTGTATTCGGGAAATGGTGGTTAGAGGGGCACCTGCAATTGGCGCTACAGCAGCTTATGGTATTGCAATTGGTGCTTTAACCAGCACTACAAAGGACGTATCATCTTTGTTAAAAGAGTTAGAAGAAGTATGTGAATATCTTAGCCAAACTCGTCCAACTGCTGTAAATTTATTTTGGGCAATTGAGCGAATGACTGAAGTTGCCAAATCTAAAAAGGATTTATCTTTAGATGAGTTAAAAGATGAATTAGTAAAAGAGGCTAATCAGATTGCTGATGAAGATATTGAAATCAATCGTAAGATTGGTTCCTTTGGTGAACCTTTAATCGATGATGGCGATACTATTTTGACTCATTGTAATGCAGGAGCTTTAGCTACTGTGGATTACGGAACAGCACTTGGTGTAATTCGTGCAGCAAACGAAGCAGGTAAGAAAATTGATGTTTATGCAGATGAGACAAGACCTTATTTACAGGGAGCACGATTAACAGCCTGGGAAATGGTACAGGAGAAGATCCCTGTTACTTTGATTACTGACAATATGGCGGGTCATGCAATGAAAATCGGTCGTATTCAAAAGATCGTTGTCGGGGCTGATCGAATTGCTGCTAATGGAGATGCAGCCAATAAAATTGGAACTTATTCTCTTTCTGTTTTGGCAAAAGAGCATGGAATTCCTTTTTATATAGCCGCACCAATATCAACTTTTGATTTTAGTATAGCTACTGGTGACGAGATTCCGATTGAAGAACGGTCTAGTAGAGAAGTGACTCATGTTTTTGATGTACAAATTGCACCAGAAGGTGTTGAGATTTTCAATCCTGCCTTTGATGTAACTCCACATGAGAATATTACTGGAATTATTACTGAATATGGCGTGATTGAAAATCCAGATAAGAATAAAATTTTAGATTTACAGAAAAAAATAAAATGAGGGGGTTAAAAAATGAGAAGAGAGTCAAAAGTAAAGGAGATGAGTCTTGCTGCTGAGGGGCATCGCAGAATAAGTTGGGTTCAAGAACATATGCCGGTTTTGAATGAGGTACGAAATGTATTTGAAAAAGAGCAACCTTTTAAAGGGTTAACTGTGGCTATTTGTCTTCATTTAGAAGCAAAGACAGCCTATCTTGCTAAAGTTGTACAGGCAGGTGGAGCTGATGTTGTTATTACAGGTTCTAATCCATTATCTACACAAGATCCTATTGCAGCTGCTTTAGTTGAAGATGGTATTACCGTATATGATTGGCACAATTGTACTGCCGAAGAATATGAGGAACAAGTGAACTGGGTGTTAGATTGCGAACCAGATTTAATTATTGATGATGGTGGCGATATGGTTCATATGCTTCACACTTCACGCCGTGAATTATTACCTAAGATCCGTGGTGGAGCTGAAGAGACAACGACTGGAATTCATCGTCTCGTTGCTATGGAAAAAGCAGGAGAATTGGAATTTCCAATGGTTTCTGTGAATGATGCTTATTGTAAGTATCTCTTCGATAATCGTTATGGCACTGGTCAATCTACATGGGATGGTATTATGCGTACAACCAATTTGGTTGTAGCTGGTACGAATGTAGTAGTAATCGGTTATGGTTGGTGTGGTAAAGGTATTGCAATGAGGGCAAAAGGTCTGGGTGCTAATGTTATTGTTACTGAAATTGACCCAATTAAAGCAAATGAAGCAGTAATGGATGGATTTAGAGTTATGCCAATGATTGAAGCTGCAAAATTAGGAGATTACTTTGTTACAGTAACTGGAAATATCAATGTAATCCGCAAGGAACATTTTGAAGTGATGAAAGATCATGCAATAATGAGTAATGCAGGGCATTTTGATTGTGAGATTGATAAAGTAGAACTTGGAAAGATGGCTACATCTGTAAGAGAAGCTAGACATAATATCGGAGAGTTCACTATGCCTGATGGACGTAAATTATATTTATTGGCCGAAGGAAGATTAGTTAATTTAGCTTCTGGAGATGGTCATCCTGCTGAAATTATGGATATGACTTTTGCTCTTCAGGCTATGAGTATAAAAGAGATGAATGATAATTACCAAAATTTAGAAGGTAAACTATATCCCGTAAGTGCAGAAATTGATGAACATGTAGCAAATATGCGCCTTAAGAGTTTGGGTGTTAATATTGATGAACTAACTAATGAACAGGTTAAGTATCTCGCAAGTTGGAAAGCCTAGTCCCAAGTTTGAGTAAGATATTTGAGGAGGCTGAATAGATGGGAAAATTATTGATTCGTGGTGCAGATTTGATGACCATGAAAAAAGATACTCATGTCATCTGTGATAGTGCAGTTGTCATTGTAGATGATAAATTTATATTTGTAGGACAAGCAAATGATCTTCCCGAAGAATGGGAATTTAACCGGGTAATCGAAGCTAAAGATAAGGTAATTATGCCTGGATTGATCAATACCCATACTCATGCAGCCATGACATTGTTTCGTAGTTATGCAGATGATCTACCATTAATGGAATGGATGGAGAAAAAAATCTGGCCTATAGAAGCGAAATTGACCGCAAAAGATGTATATTGGGGCTCAATGGTTGCTATATTGGAGATGATTAAATCAGGAACTACCTGTTTTGCTGATATGTATTTTTATATGGATGAGACAGCTAAAGCTGTTGAGGAGTCAGGAATTCGTGGAGTTTTATCCCATGGGATGATTGGGGTTGGCTCAAATGGTGAGAAGGATTTAGAAGTTGGTCGTCAGTTCTGCATTGACTGGGAAGGAAAAGCTGATGGACGGATTCATACTATGTTAGGTCCTCATGCTCCTTATACCTGCCCACCTGATTATTTAAAGCGTATTTTAAAGATTGCTGATGAACTGAATGTACCTCTTCATATTCATCTTTGTGAAACTGAGACTGAAATTAAGACTATCAAAGATCAATATGGTAAAACACCAATTCAGCTGATGGCAGAAGTAGGACTTTTTGAATATCCTGTTTTAGCAGCTCATTGTGTTCATCTTACAGATGAAGATTTTGCAATAATGAAACAGGCAAAAGCTTTGGGGATAGCACATAATCCACAAAGTAATATGAAACTTGCTAGTGGTATAGCACCTATTCAACGGATGATGAATGAGGGTCTTATTGTCGGAATTGGTACTGATGGTGCTTCTAGTAATAATAATCTCGATTTATTAGAAGAGATGAGTACTGCTGCATTATTGCAAAAGGTAGGAACTATGGATTCTACAGCTTTACCTGCATATGAGTGCTTACGGATGGGTACGATATACGGAGCACAGGTAATTGGTCAAAATGATGAATTAGGTACTTTAGAAGTAGGTAAAAAAGCTGATTTGGTAATCTTTGACTTTAAGAAACCTCATCTAACACCACGCCACAATATTATTGCACATACTGTTTATTCAGCTCAATCAAGTGATATTGAGACTGTTATAGTTAATGGTAAGATTTTGATGGAAAATCGCGAGATGAAGACAATTGATGAGGAAAAAATTATTTTTGAAGCAGAGAGAGCAGCTCAGGAATTAGTAAATCGCTAAAAATAATACATTGATTTAGAAAAGGGTTGGGATGTAATTTCCAACCCTTTTAATAATGATCAAGATTATTAGAGGAAGTGTTAAAAATGAAAGTTAAATTGATTTTTCCACCTTCTTGGGAAGTTACACAACCATATTTGAGCATTCCTAGTCTTTTCTCATACCTTAAAGAAAAGGGGATTGACGTAGAACAGTTTGATTTAAATATCTTTACCTATGATAGAATTTTATCTCCATCTTATCTATCTAGAGCGATTAAGATTATTAGGGAGAGAACCATAAAAAATGAGTATTCTGAAGAAGAAAAAAAGAAAATTCATAATTTTGAATGGATGAATGATTATTTATTGCAAAACGTGGAAAAGGTGAAAGCTCAGTTTAGAAGTCGTGATAGTCTCAATTTAGATGTCTATATAAAATGCCGGGGTTTTTTAGAATATTGTCTAGAAATCTGGTCTTTGGCCTATTCTCCAGAGAGTATTGAGTTTGGCTATGGAAATTATAAGTATGATTATGGCGAAGTTAAAAATATTATGCGAAGTGTGGATGAGAGAGAAAAACATATTTTTTATCCAATTTTTGAAGATTATCTTGACACTATAATTCAGGATATAGATTTGATTGGTTTATCAGTTTCTGGCCCTTTGCAAGTCATTCCTACATTTATCTTAGCCTCTATGATAAAAGAAAGAATTCCTAAGCTTAAAATTATTTTGGGTGGGAGTATTGCCAGTCGATGGGGAGAGTCATTGAAAGGTTATCCTGAATTATTTGATTTGATTGATGGTATAGTTATGTTTGAAGGTGAAGAATCTTTACATAAATTAATTCTTACCCTTGAAAACGGGGATGAGCTTAAAGATGTCCCTAATTTGATCTATCGAAATCACGAAGGTAAGGTTGTGATAAATAAGATTGGTTCTTTAGTTGAAATCAATAGTTTACCTTGCCCTGAATTTGATGAAGAACGTTTAGGATTATATTTTTGGCCTGAACCTGTTCTTCCTTTATTGACTTCTCGAGGATGTTATTGGGGAAAGTGTACCTTTTGTGATCATGCTTATATTTATCAAGATCATTATCAAAAACGATCTAAAGAGAATATCTTATATGATATTAAATACCTTCAAAGAAAGTATGGGGTTCAATATATAAATTTTACAGATGAGGCTATTAGGCCTGATGCCTTGCAGGAATTGGTGGAACTTATTGAAGAAGAAAATCTAAATATTTTTTGGTCAACTGATGCTCGATTTGATAAAGATTTTTCTAGAGAACTTTTGCAAAGAGCCTATAATGCAGGTTTGCGGATTATTTTCTTTGGGTTAGAGAGTGGAAATCCAAGAGTTTTAAAGATGATTAAAAAGGGAATTCAAACTGATATTGTTGAAAAAATATTAAAAGAAAGTTATGATGTTGGGTTTTGGAATCATTTATTTTTCTTTTTCGGTTTTCCTACAGAAACCTTTGATGAAGCTATGGAAACCATTGAATTTATTAGCAAAAATGAAGTATATATTCATTCGACAGGCTGTGGAAAATTTGCTTTGGGTAAGTATTCTCAAGTGAGTTATTCTCCTGATGAATTTTTTATTAAAATTGACCCTACTCAAAAGGAGCTAGCTATGACTTCTGTTTTTAAATATTTAAAAGGTACAGATGAAGAAAAGTTAGAAGAGCTTTTGAAGAGGGTGAAGGCAGAACCTATGGGAATGTTTTTAAGACAGAATATAATTTTCAGAGATCATTGGGTTTTGCTTATTCCCATTGATGGAAATATTAAAAATAGAGCAATAAATGATGAATCACTCTGTTTAAAACCGTGGATTTATTATAAAATTTATCAAGACCAACTTATGATAGTGGATTTGTATTGGAAGAAAATTTATTCTTTGAGAAAAGAGATTAAGTCAATATTGGATTTAATAACTGAAGGATTTGGAGTAGATGAAATTGTTGATAAGTTAGATTATGATGAAGAAGTGGTGGAGAATATTGAATTTTTAAGGAAGAAAAAGATTTGTTAACAATTTATTTAGCTAAAAGTAATATGGTCAAAAAAACTGTAGTTAGTTCAACTACAGTTTTTTATTCTAATGAATGCTTTAAAATTAGCTTGAATCACAAAAAACATTGTCGAATAATAAAATAGCATACCATAATTTAACGAATAATATTAGATTAAATCTAAAGGATAACTTTTATTATTTAGCGAATACATAACTACAGTATCATATCCTATAATCCAGGTAAAAGAAATTATAATATTTTAGGGTGTTCAACAATATAATTTAGCAAGTCGAAATTTTTATTTAGTTTGTCAACGTCTTCTTTTGATATCGTGTACGTGTGAGGGAACAAACCTGTAGGTGAGTTTGTGCATTCTGAGTAGAGAGTAGGAGCGGTCTAAAAAGAAGGGGGTACTACCTATGACAAAATTAAATTGCACACATTGTGGTGGAGAGATTCAGAAGCAGGATTTATTAGGAATCGGGACTTTTGATAAAAATATAGGAAAATATGCTGGCCAAACAGTTGTTTTGTTCCGTTGTAATAAATGCCATCAAAAAGAGTACCAAGTTGTTGACCTTAATCCATTTGAAGATATTGTAGAGATTACCCTTCATCTAGAGCTTTCTTCAGAAGAGGTTTTTTTAGCTAAGAGGGAACCTAGTATTAATTGCAATGATCAGTTAGACTTTTATGAATCCATTCAACAAATTAGTTCTGTAGAAGAGTTTCTTGTTAAATGTAATTTGAATCGTTTTGAAAAGATGACTCATGTTGGACAGTTTGTTCAATCTCCAACAGATGTTTATAATCTGTTTGTTAAATTTAATGGATTGGACAAAAAGCGGATGATGATATTCTTTTTAGATGAAGAAAGTCGTTTAATCACTTGGGAACTTTTAGGAGAAGGAACAAATAAGCGGATCAGTTATGATCCAAAATTAGTTTTTAGAACTGCAATGTTGTTGCCGAAAAAAGCATCTATTATTTTAGCCCATAATCATTTAAATCATTTATCTAATCCTTCTAAGAAAGATATTTTACGTACTAAGCGATTGGTCAGTGCTGGAGAGGTATTGGATGTGGACTTTTTAGATCATGTAATTATTCTTCAAGAAGGTTTTAAAAGTTTTGAACAATTGAACCTTTTATAATTATAAACCTGTAGCCAAGATGCTGCAGGTTTATCTTTTACTTGACTTACCTATCCCCCTATGGAGTATAATATCATTGAAGGGGGAAGAGGAAATGAATAAAATTTTATGGATTGTACTACATTGAGTTTAAGACAGATGTCTTTAAAACATATTTTGACTCTAACTGCCCTTGCAGGTGTCCCTATGGGAATTGGTGCAGCGTTAGGAGCGTACTTTGGTGACTTATCTCCAAATACTTTATCCATAGCTTTGGGTTTAGCTGCTGGTGCAATGCTTTATATTACTTTCGATGAATTAGTACCTGATGCGCATAATCTTTCTGAAAGTCATTGGGCTACGATAGGAATTGTTGGAGGTATGGTTGTTGGAGTTCTCATAACTGGCTTAATATAATGATAAACAAAAGGATGGTAAAAAGACGTTGACAAAAACAAAGCAATATGGTACGATTCATTAAAACTGACTGACTGGTCGGTTTAGAAATTAGAAGGAAGTGATTCGGTGATAGAGAAAGAAACTTCTATGAAAGAGAGGATATTAAGATCAGCGAGTGAACTTTTTTTAAAAAATGGCTATCATGAGACTACAATGTCGGCTATTGCAAATCATGCAGAAGTCGGTAAAGGAACATTGTACTGGTATTTTTCAAGTAAGGATGAACTTTTTAAAACAATGGTTTGGGAAAATGCTAATATTTTTTTTGAAGGATTAAAAATTTTAGTGACTAAACCTCTTTCTCCAGATTTGATTTTGAGAGAGTTCATAGAGGTTGGAGTTAAATCTATGCAGAAAAATCGAGACTTTGCTCATATCTTTTTCAATAATATTCGATTAACTGATGAAGAATTTAAACAAAAGCTGTTTATAAAATTCAAAGAAATAGTTAATATGGTTGAATTGGTGATTGAACGAGGTATTGCTGAAGGAATATTTCGCCCCTGTTCTTCTAAATATGTGGCATTACTGATTGTGGGTACAATAAAAAGTGCAGGTGGGAGTCTGTTTGATCAGAATATACAAAATCAATCTGAGATGATTGATTTTGCATATAATATGATTTTGCATGGTATTATATCTGATGATTAGCCCACAAAAAGTAGTCGCACAAGAGCTTGCATACCATATAAAGTACTGAATTGGCGAGGTCAGTACTTTATATGGTATGCAAGTGCGACTAAAATACTTTTTGTGGGCTAATCATCTAATGAAAATAAACAAAAAAATGGGAGGGGAAAATGTGATTAAGCATAAAAAAATCTTATTTGTTCTCATAGTTAATTTATTGATTGTTTTAAGTGTTTCTTCTGCTCTTTTAGCAGGCGAGATCAAAGAATTGACTCTTTCAGAGGTTTTAGAATTAGCTTTAGAAAACAATTTTACTTTGAAATCTAGTAATTTGGATATAGCTAAAGCAGAAAATGATCTAAAGTTAGCCTGGCAGAATTTATGGCCCCAGATTAATCTCAATTCATCTTATACTCGCTTAGATGAGGGAATGCCAGTACCAACTGGTGATTTTCAACCGATTCCAACAGGCTTAAGTTATCCTATTCCGGGGTTTAATACAGAAATTCCAATAATGACAACTATCCCTATTTATGAAGAGGGTTCAGCAAATATGTTTAATACTCAAATCACAGTACAGCAACCTTTGTTTATGGGTGGTAAAGTTATGACGGGGATTGAAATGGCGAAAGATGGTGTAAATTTAACTAGACTCCAAACAGATAAAGCTGTTATTGATACACTATATAATGTTCTTCAAGTATATTTTGGCGTTTTGATGGCTGAAGAAATGGTACATATTCAGGAAAATTCTCTGAAACTTATTGAAGAACATGGCCGAATTGTTCAGGCTAATTATGATGCTGGAATGGTATTGAAAAGTGATCTACTTCAAGTGGAGATTGAAAAAAGAAAGGTTCTTCTGGGTTTGAAAAGTGCACAAAATAATGTTTATCTTACTCAGCGGCAATTTTCTCAGCTGGTAGGACTTAAAGATACTAATTTTGTGTTGATAAGATCAAATTGGGAACCTGATGTCAATTATGAGTTAGATGTACTTTATGAAGAGGCTTTATTAAATAGATCTGATCTTAATATTTTTTCACTCAATCAAGAGATGTTGCAGAGGAATTTAAAGATTGAAAAAAGAAGTAATTGGCCTAATTTAGTGATGATGGGGTCATATATATGGAATGGAGATAAACTTTCTTTTAATGATGGAAGTTGGAATGTTACAATTTCAGGTTCAATGCAATTATTTGATGGAGGAATTTCAAAGAAAAAACAAGATGGACTTGAAATTCAATTGGAAAAGCTGGAACTATCTAAAGAGAGTTTATCTGAGATGATAAAATTAGAAATAGAAGAGGCTCTTTTAAAAGTTGAGGAAGCGAGAGATTCCATAGCTTTACAAAAGTTGAGCAAGGAAAATACCCTTGAAAATTATCGGTTAGCATCTCAAAGGTATCAAGCTGGTGTAGGGGCTAATATTGATGTTTTGAATGCACAAATTATACTACAACAAACCGAGATTAGTCTTGTTCAATCTCAATTTCAATTTCAGTTAAGCATATATAAACTTTTATACAAAACAGGTATGTTAAGCGACTATTGTGAGGAGGTAATACATAGTGAAAACTAAAATGATAGTATTAACACTTATTGCAATTGTAATTTTTAGTGGTATAGCAATTGCAGAAAATGCTAGTCCGGTTAAAGTTGTTCAGGTAGATAGTAAAACTATAAAAGTTGAACAAATTGTTAATGGTGTGATTGAACCAATAAAGAATATCATGATTTCTTCTAAAACAGGTGGTATTCTGGAAAATGTAAATGTTAAGATAGGTCAATTTGTATCTTTAGATGATATATTAATTGTTTTAGAAAAAGATCAAATTTTCGCTCAGATTGCTCAAGCTGAAGCAGCTTTAGAAATGTCTTTAGCAAATCTTGCGCTTGTTGAAAAAGGTGCATCTGAAGAGGATTTGAAATTAGCTCAAAGTTCATTAGACCAAGCAAAGGTATCTTATCAGGCTGCTCTCACAAATTTGAAATATGCTCTGTCAATGTATGATGATCGAACTATGCAAAAACAGCAATTATTAGGTTCAAAAACTCAAGTTAAGGTAGCAGAAAAGCAATTACAAATGGCAGAAGAACGTTATTTACAGGCGAAAATTGCTTTTGAATTGACTGAAGCAGACTATTCACGAATGACAACTTTATTAAAAGAGGAAGCGATTACTCAAAAGCAATTTGAGGGGATAGAGTCTCAATATAAAAATGCGCTTTCTGCTTTTAATAGTGCAAAATTAGCTAAAGAACAGGCTCAGGTAAGTTATCAAGGGACTTTAGAAAGTTATCATTTAGCACAGCAGATATTTGAAAACCGTACATCTGCCGAGCAACAGATTGATGCTGCTAAAACTCAAATAGATGTTGCAAGTGCAAATATGAATATCGCTCAAGCAAATTTTGCAAAATTAGTGAATGGTGCGAGTATAGAGCAAATCCGTGTTACTCAGGCAAGCGTGAAGCAAGCTGAAGCAGCATTGAGTTTAGTTCGATTACAACTTGGAAATTGTGTTATCGTAAGTCCTATTGATGGAGTAGTTGCTCAAGTTAATGGAGATCCCGGTGAAATGATTGGTCCAGGTACTCCGATTTTAACGATTATAGACATTGATCAAGTTTATGTAAAAGCGAATGTTACTGCAGATGTTTTGAGATTTTTACAAGTAGGTGATAGAGTTAAGATTAAAGTTCGTGCTTACCCTGAAGATTCTCAGGAAGGTCAGATTGAATTAATAAGTCCTATGGCTGATCTACTAACTCAAGCTTTTCCAATCAAAGTTTTGCTAAAGAATGATGAACTCAAATTTAAACCTGGTATGTTTGCTAATCTTGTTCTAACTTTAGAAAAATCTACAGATACAACAGTAATTCCAATTGAGGCAGTATTGAATCTTGAAAAAGACCCTTATGTTTATGTTGTAAACTCTACTGAGAAAAAATACGCTGAAAAAAGAAATATTACGATTGGTTTAGTGACTGATAATGAAGTTGAAGTCATTTCGGGTATAAATGTTGATGAATTAGTAGTTATTAATGGCCATCATACCTTGAAAGATGGAGATCAGGTTGAGGTGATTGACTAATGAAAATCTCTGATTTTTCTATTAAACGTTCAGTAACTACTACAATGGTAACTCTTTTGGTTGTGATGCTAGGAGTTATTTCTTTGGGGAGGATTAATCTTGATCTTTTTCCAAATATGAATTTTCCGATGGCAGCGGTTATTACACAATATTCTGGAGTTGGACCTCACGAAATTGAGAATATGGTTACAAGGCCTCTTGAAAATGCTCTAGCAACAGTAACGAATATCAAAAAAGTATCCTCCACATCTAGTGCAGGCCAATCATTGGTGTTAGCAGAATTTGATTGGGGTCAGGATATGGATTTTGCAACTCTTGAAATGCGAGAAAAGATTGATATGATTGAGGGCTTTTTTCCTGAAGATGTTGATAGTCCTCTTATTGTTAAGTTTGACCCTTCTATTATGCCGATTATTCAGGTGGGAATTTCTGGAGAAGAGGATTTAATTGAACTTAAAAGGATTGTCGAAGATAAAATAATTCCTAGAGTAGAAAGATTAGAAGGAGTGGCATCGGTTAGTCTGGTAGGAGGATTGAATAGGGAAATTTTGATAGAATTTGATCAAAATACTTTAAATAATTATGGAATTAATCCTTCTACAGTGGCACAGATTTTGATGTTTGAAAATATGAATTTATCTGGTGGTTCGATTGTACGAGGCCAGACTGAGTTTATTGTCCGTACTAAAGGTAAATTTGAATCTATTGAGGAGATAAAAAAGATTTTAATTCCTACCGCCAATGGCAGTGTTTATTTAGATGATATTTCTCTAGTAAAAGATACTTATCAAGAAGTGCAGAGTATGGCTCGCATGGATGGTAACTCTAGTATTGGATTAACAATTCAAAAACAGACAAATTCTAATACTGTAAAAGTATCTAACATGGTTAGAGAAGAGTTAGCTAAGATTAAAGAAGAGTTTAATAATCAAATTCAAATCAATTTTATTATGGATCAAGCTGAATTTATTGAAGATTCGATTGGAAATGTAGCTATGAATGCTATTTTCGGCGGTGTATTAGCAATCTTAGTTCTCTTTCTTTTCTTGAGAAATTTGAGAAGTACTTTGATTATTGGTACAGTAATACCTGTATCTATTATCACTACTTTTACTTTGATGTATTTTAATGGATTGACGTTGAATATGATGACTTTAGGAGGGTTAGCCCTAGGTATCGGAATGTTGGTTGACAATGCTATCGTTGTTTTAGAAAATATTTATAGATATCGTCAGGAAGGCCTAACAAAAATTGAAGCAGCTAGTCTAGGTAGTAAAGAAGTGGGTATGGCGATTGTTGCATCTACCCTGACAACTGCGATTGTATTTTTGCCAGTTATCTTTGTAGAGGGAATTGCATCTCAACTTTTTAAGGAATTGGCTTTAACTATTACATTCTCTTTATTGGCTTCATTGATTGTTGCTTTAACGTTAATTCCTATGTTGTCTGCTAAAATTTTAAAGGTATCAAAAAAGGCAAGTGTAGCTCAGTCTGAAGAAAAAGGTTTGATGGTTTGGATTTTAAGGGGTTATAAAAAAAGCTTAAATTGGTCCCTTTCACATCGTTTTTTAGTGATTTTTATCTTGATTTTGGCTTTGGGAGGAAGTTTTTTCTTGGTACCTAAAATAGGTTCTGAATTTATTCCTGAAATGGACCAAGGTGAATTTACAATCACTGCTGTTCTGCCAACAGGTACGGTTTTAGAACAGACCAATACAGCAATTAAGCTTATTGAAGAAGAAGTTCAAAAGATCCCAGAAGTGGATGCTATCTTTACAAATGTTGGTTCATCCGGTCAAATGATAGCATCTAGTAGTGTTCCGGAAACCGGAAGTGTAATGGTTCGTTTAAAGAAATTAAATGATAGAAATCGTTCAACACAAGAGGTAATGGAAAAATTGCGAAAAAAAATAAGGATTCCAGATGCAAAAATTAATTTAGAAGCCCTGAGCTCATTTGGTGGTGGATTAATGGGTGGATCACCAATTAGTATTAAAGTGAAAGGTAATGATCTCGAAATATTAGGAAATTTAGCAGAGAAAGTTATCAAGGAGTTGGAACAGGTTTCTGGGGTTCGTGAAATCGAAGATAGTATTTCTAACGGACGACCCGAACTTCAAATTCAAATTGATCGAACTCAAGCTGCTCAGTTTGGTTTAAGAGTTACACAGGTTGCCTCAGCTATAAAAACAGCAATTCAGGGTGATATTGCTACTAGATATGAAGTTGGTGGTCAAGAATATGATATTCGTGTAAGGATGAAAGAAGAGGACAGAAAAAGTGTTACTCAGGTTAAAAATCTTTTGATTTCTTCACCTATGGGTGCTAAAGTGCCTTTAAAACGAATTGCGTCATTTGAATTGAATCAGGGTCCAAAGTCAATTCAAAGAGAAGATCAGGTTCGTTATGTAGAGATTACTGCTGGTTTATATAATGCTGACTTAGGTTCTGTTATGGAGAATATTCAAACAAGAATCGCTGAAAACATTATAATTCCAGAACAATATGAAATTATATATGGTGGACAATTTGAAGAGATGGCTAATTCATTTATAAGCCTAATTTATGCTTTGCTTCTAGCAGTTGTGCTAGTTTATATGGTTTTAGCTTCTCAATTTGAATCACTTCTTCATCCGTTTATCATTATGTTTACAGTGCCAATGGCGGTGATTGGTGTTCTTGTGGGACTTTTTGCTACTGGTTATAATTTTTCTGTACCATCGTTGATTGGTATAATAATGTTGGCTGGTATTGTTGTAAATAATGCTATTGTGTTAGTAGATTACATTAATACTCTTCGGCAACGTGGATTATCAATGAGAGAGGCGATTCTTGAGGCTGGCCCTGTTCGTATGCGTCCAATTATGATGACTGCATTAACTACTATTTTAGGGCTTTTGCCTCTAGCTTTAGGAATTGGTGAAGGATCGGAGGTTCAAGCACCTATGGCTGTGGTAGTAATTGGTGGTTTGCTTTGTGCTACAATTTTAACTCTTTATGTTGTACCGATTCTATATTCATTATTTGAGGGAATGAAGTATAGGTTTATGAAGATATTAAATAAGAGCGAAAGCAAAGTTGAAGTGCCTCCTACAGGGATCTCCTGAGATTTGAAATTTTTTAATTATACTCTTGACATTTACTAAGAATAATGGTAAAATTAATTCGAAGAAAAGTTTATAATTTTCCCGTAACGATAGCGGAAGGGTCATACCTGTTCCCATCCCGAACACAGAAGTTAAGTCTTCCAGCGCTGATGGTACTGCAGGGGCGACCTTGTGGGAGAGTAAGACGTTGCGGGAGTTATATATTCCTCAATAGCTCAGTCGGTAGAGCAACTGACTGTTAATCAGTGGGTCGCAGGTTCAAGTCCTGCTTGAGGAGCCATACATAAATAACGCCCAGGAAGCTTAAATTACTCTGGGTTTTTTTATGCCTTACTTAATATGAAGTTTATGCTATATGAGTATAATTTCTGTGTTGTTGGTGTAATACCGCAAAGTGGATTTACGTTTATATTAGTTAAATGTGAGGTAACTATTCAGTCGCTAACTAAAAAGTAAAGCTTTTGACTGATTAGTTACTGCCGCCTTTATTGCAGTAAAAGCATCGATTTTATGTTTATTAGCAGTTCCGATATAAGACATAATTGTTG
>DAOVRZ010000133.1:0-12798 GCA_030627905.1 Halanaerobiales bacterium | reverse complement strand
TCTTTGATTCTTTCATCTTTAAGTAATTGATTCTCTATCTCGCCTAACTCAATTCTAAATCCTCTGATTTTTACCTGATTATCTATCCGTCCTAAATATTCAATATTACCATCTGCTAACCATCTTGCAAGGTCTCCTGTTCTATACATTCTCTTACCAGACTCAAAAGGATTCTGGACAAACTTCTCCTCAGTAAGTTCAGGACGATTTAAGTATCCTCTTGCTACACCAACACCTGCAATACACAACTCACCTGGTACACCTACTGCTACAGGATTATTATAATTATCTACAATATATATACTAATATTATCAATCGGTTTTCCTATCGGTACAGTATCAATCATTTCTTTAATAGGGCAATCATAATAAGTAACATCAACTGTCGCCTCTGTTGGACCATAAAGATTATGCAAAGTAGTCTTATTGGTCTGATTAAGATATTTATTAAACTTAATAACCTGTTGTCTTGTCAAAGCTTCACCACTTGCAAAAACCTGACTCAGACTTTGAAGCTTGTCTACAACATCTTTAGTTTCTACATATTCTAAAAACGCATTTAACATTGATGGAACAAAATGCATAGTTGTAACATTGTATTTTAAGATAGCATTAACAATAGTCTCTGGTTCTTTTTCACCACCTGGAACCAGTATAGCTATTCTAGATCCATTAAAAAACCACCAGAAAAATTCCCAAACTGATACATCAAAAGTAAATGGTGTCTTTTGTAAAATAGTATCTTCATCACCAATTGCATACTTGCTTTGCATCCAGCTCAGTCTATTTATAATCGACTTGTGTTCAATCATAACCCCTTTTGGTTTTCCAGTAGAACCTGATGTGTAGATGATATATGCTAAATCTTCTGGTCTAGTAATATTTTTTAGATTACTACCATCACCTATATAGTTATCTTCATCATTTAAATCAATAATCTCACCAGCGTAATCTAACCTATTTGCACCATCAATCAAATGATTCTGGGTTAACAATACTTTAGCCTGACTATCATTTAACATATGAGCTATTCTATCTTCTGGATAAACTGGATCAATTGGTAAATATGCTCCTCCCGCTTTTAAGATACCCATGATTCCGATAATCATCTCAAATGATCTATCTAGCATAATTCCTACAATCTGATCTGGTCCAATACCTTTTTCACGCAATAATCTAGCTAATTGATTTGATCTATTATTTAACTCCTCATAAGTCAATTGATCATCTTTATATATTAAAGCAATATTATCAGGTGTTCTCTCAACTTGTTCTTCAAATAAATGATAGATATATTTATCTTTAGGGTAATCTAATTTTCTTGCATTAAAACTATTTAATATCTGCTCTTTTTCGCTTTGGCTAATAATTTCAATATCTCGTATTTTTTGATCAGATTGATATACAATTTGTTTGATAAGATTGATAAAATGATCTTTAAACTTTGCAATCGTCTCTCTCTGGAAAAGTTGTGTCCGATATTCTATATTCATGACAATTCCATTTTTAGTCTCAGCACAAGCTAGAGTTAGATCAAAACGAGCTACTTTATTTTCAAAGGTATATGGAGTAAATTTTAATTGATCTATCTCAACCTCTTTTGCAGCATTTTGCAGTACAAACATAGTATCAAATAATGGATTTCTATTTTTTGATCTAAGATTCAGCTTATCTACTAACATCTCAAAAGGATAATCCTGATTTTCAAAGGCAAGCAAAGTATTTTCCTTGACATCCCCTAAAAATTCAATAAATGTTTTATCACCTATTGGTCTGTTTCTCATAACAAGTGTATTGACAAACATTCCAATTATATTATCTAAATCAATATGTGTTCTCCCTGCAATTGGTGAACCGATTAAGATATCTTCCTGTGCAGTATATTTAGATAAAAGAATGTTATACAAAGCTAAGAGTGTCATGTACATTGTTGCTCCATTTTGAACTGCTAACTTATTCAACTCTTCACTGAGATCTTTTGATAATTCAAAGTTAAGTCTTGCACCCTCAAAGTTCATCTCGTTTGGTCGTGGATAATCTGTCGTCAGATTAAGTACAGGAATTTCACCTTTAAAGACTTCTAACCAGTACTCTTCTTGTTTTTTTATATTCTCAGACTGGAATAGATCATTTTGCCATACTGCAAAATCTTTATACTGAATCTTAATATCTGGTAATTGATCACCTTGATATAAACTTATAAACTCATTAGTCAAAATACCTAATGATGCACCATCTGCAATGATGTGATGCAAATCGAACATTAGTAAATATTTATCTGGTAAATTTACTAAACCAACTCTTAAAAGTGGTGCTTTTCTCAAATCAAAAGGTTGGACAAATTCTTGAGCTAATTTTTCTAAATTATCTTCATTAGAATGTAAAGTTATTATTTTAAAATCTACATCCTGATGAATCTTCTGAACTACCTCACCTTCAACTACTTCAAAAGATGTTCTAAAAGAATCATATCTCTTAATTAATTCGTTAAAAGTTCTTTCTAATCTTTCAATATTTAGATTACCTTCGATGTACATAAAACCAAGAATATTATAATTTGTACTATCAGGACTTATCTGATTTAAGGCGAATAATCGTTTTTGTGCAGAAGATAATTCATAATATTCTCTTTCGTCTACAAGTTCAATTTTTTGATAAACTGATTCATCTGCTTCATCTATATATTTTGCTAAACCTTCAACTGTTGGTGATTCAAACAGTTGGCGTAATGGTAGGTTTATACTAAATTCTTTATAAATTTTTGATATAAGTGTCGTTGCCTTTAAAGAATGTCCGCCTGATTCAAAGAAATTATCTTTAATACCTATCTTTTTAATCTCAAGAGTTTCCGAAAAAATATTAACTAATTTCTTCTCTTTTTCATTGGTAGGTGCAATATATTCTCGCCCACTCGAAATATTTTTATCTAATTTAGGTAATCCTTTTCTATCTAGTTTTCCGTTTGGGGTTAGTGGTAGGTGATCTAATTTAATAAAGTATGATGGTATCATATAATCAGGCAAAATTTTTGTAAGATGTGTTCTTATATCTACAACTGATAATTCCTCATCAATAACTATATATGCTACAAGAACTTTAAAATTAGTTTCATCTTCTTTATCTACAACCACAGCATCTTTTACATTAGGATAAGATACAATTTGTTTTTCTATCTCTCCTAATTCAACCCTATATCCTCTAATTTTTACTTGATAATCACTCCTACCCAAAAAATCGATATCTTCATTAGGAAGCCATCTAGCAGTATCGCCTGTCTTATACATCTTTTTGTTTCCACCAAACGGGGCAACCACGAATCGCTCTTCTGTTAACTTTTGATTATTCAAATAGCCTCTCGCCAATCCATCTCCTGCAATATATAAATCCCCAGGCACGTTGATTGGAACTAAATTTAAATTTTCATCAAATATATACACATCTGTATTTGCAATAGGTTTCCCTATAGTAATATCTTTTTCATGAGTCAAATCCTTAATCAGTGACCAAACTGTAGCCTCCGTCGGTCCATACATATTGTAAATTTTCGCATTGGTCAGGCTAGTTAATTTTTCTAGTAATGTTTCAGGAAATGCCTCTCCACCGATCAAAATTTCTTTTAAGTTTTTAATGCCTTCCAAATTGCTTTCATCACTTATAAATAATTGCGCCCTGGAAGGAGTTAAATGTAGCATATCTACATCATTTCTTAGCAATGCATTATTAAATAATTCAGAAGTCATCTGCTCCTGTTCATTGGCAATTACAAGCTTCATTCCTCTTGCAAGAGGCAATAATGTCTCTGAGACAAACAAATCAAATGAAAAAGTGGTCAAAGATAAAATTGTTTTTCCAGGTGTAAATTCGATCTGATCACTTACTGCAACAATAAAATTATGCAGAGATTGATGTTCTATCATTACCCCTTTGGGTTTTCCGGTAGAACCAGATGTATAGATTACATAAGCTAAATCTTTTGCTTGATTTACATTAACAAGGTTAGATGAATCGCCTATATATAATTTTTCATCAGTTATATCTATACACTCTCCGCTAAATTCCCCTAAATCAACATTACCTTTATCGACAAGTAACCAGCTAGCATTACTATCCTCTAACATATATTTTATCCGATCTGTTGGATAATCAGGATCAAGTGGCAAATAAGCTCCACCAGCTTTCAAAATCCCCAATATCCCAATAAACATTTCAAGAGAACGATGAACCAAAAGCCCTACTATTTGATCCTGTTTAACACCTTTTGCTCTTAAAATTTTAGCCAGTTGATTTGCACGATTATTTAATTCCTTGTAAGTTAACTTTTGATCTTCGAAAATAAGTGACGTTTGTCCTGAACTTCGCTCGACCTGTTCTTCAAACAATTGATGAAACGTTTTTTCTGTGGCATAGTTCAACTTTGACCCATTAAATTCGTATAATAATTGATTTTTCTCCTCTGTAGTAAGTAACTCTATATCTTCAATTCGGGTATTTATATTTTCTGTAAATAAAGTTCCCACTTTAATATAAAGTGATGAAATTTTTTCAATTGTACTCTTTTTATATAAACCTGGATTATATTTAAACTTACCTTCCAATGATTTTCCATTATGAATAAACGATAATGTTATATCTAGATCATAATTTTCAAAGTGCGCTTTACTCTGAATATTTTCCAAAATAAATCCCACTTTAAATAATGGTATATCAAGATCGCAAAATATCTCATCTAAAGGATAGTTTTGATTTTTATTTGCTTCTAAAACCGTTTTCCTTACTTCTATAAGTAATTCTTTACATGTCTGTTCTGGATTAATAATATCTCTAAATGCTAATATTTTATTTAAAAAAGTATCATCACTCTCTTTAGTAAAAATAGTAGTTCCAACGAGCACATCTTCTTCTCTAACATATTTATAAATTAAACATTTAAATATTGATAATAGTATTGTGAATATAGCAAAATCTGAATTATTACTTAAAACAAATATTTTTTGAGAAACAAAATTAGGTAAAGAAAATTTTATAACCTCTTTTTTCAGGTCTTCTTCACTTTTTTTATAATCATAGGGAAAACAAGAATACCCTACGCATTCTAGTTTGTCTAACCAATAATTTTTCTGAATATCAAATTTACCGCCAAACAATAATTTATTTTTTTCATTACTCCTATTATCCATATTTATCCCTCCATTTTCTTTCTTAAGGGTCATTTGTCAGACACTCTATAAAGTGCCTGACAAATGTATATTTCTAAAAACTAAACTCAAAATCCATCTCCCCAGTCTCAACAGTTTTTAAGTCACTTTCTACATTCAAATCTTTGAGAGGTCTTTCGGGCATCTCAATAATTTGACGAAGTATATAAATAAAGTTTTCACCTATATCTTCAATTGTAGCTTTATTAAATAGACTGGTTTGATATCCAAACTCAAAGGTTAACCTATTATCCCTTTCAACTACTGTTAGAGATAGATCAAATTTCGCTATTTTTATTTCTGCATCATATGGAGTTAATCTCAAACCTGGAATCTCCATCTCAACTACATCTTGATTCTGCATTAAAAAGATCGTGTCAAACAATGGATTTCTACCATGCTCTACCTGGATATTCAATTTATCAACTACCATCTCAAATGGGTAGTCCTGATTTGCATAAGCCTTTAATGAATTTTCCCTGACCTCATGCAAAAACTTAACAAATGTTTTATCTTTGTTAGGGAAATTTCTCATTATCAAAGTGTTAATAAACACCCCAATGATATTCTCTAAATCTATATGTGATCTTCCTGCAATTGGTGAACCAATTAATATATCCTCCTGCCTTGTGTACATAGATAGCAAAACATTATATGCAGCTAATAAGACCATATATAAAGTTGCATTATTTTGGATCGCCAATTCCTTAAGTTTAGCCGTTAACTCTTCTTCAATCACAAGATTTACACTATCTCCAGTAAAATCAGTCAGTTCTGGTCTTGCATAATCTTTTAAAAGATTGAGAACTGGAATCTCATCTCCAAACCTCTCTAACCAATATTCCTCTTGCTTCTTAAAATTATCTGTTTGGAAATTTTTATTTTGCCAGATAGCGAAATCTTTATACTGGAGTTTTAATTCTGGTAAATCCTTACCCGCGTATAATGAGATAAATTCCCGAAGTAAGATATTTTTAGAAACTCCATCTGAGATAATATGATGCATATCACACAAGAATAAGTTTTTATTACCCAATTTTGCAATACCCACTCGAAGTAAAGGTGCTTTAGTTAAATCAAATGGTTGAATAAACTCTGCAATAATCTGTTCGACTTCTGCTTCTATATAGTTAATCTCTAAATCCGCTTTCTTTTCTATCTTCTGCACAGGTTCGCCATCAATTATTGTAAAAGATGTTCTTAAGGAATCATGTCTTTTAATCAGTTGTACAAATGCATTTTCTAAACGCTCTTGATCTAGCTCTCCCTCAATAACCATTACTACAGGCATATTGTAAGTCGTAATATCTGGATTTACTAGATTTATTAATAACAGACGTTTTTGGGCAGATGATAGTGGATAATAATCGCGATTATCTGCTTTTTCTATAGCTATAAAACTATTCTCAGATTTATTGTTCTCAAAATAAACTGCTAATTCTTTAATGGTTGGATGTTTGAAGACTATCTTCAACGGAATATTTACACCAAAAATTTGATGCATTTTGGCAACTAATATTGTTGCTTTGAGTGAATGCCCACCTAGTTCGAAGAAATTATCATAAATTCCTATCTCTTCAACACCCAATACTTCAGACCATAACTTAACCATTTTCTCTTCTATTGGATTAGTCGGCATAACATATTCTGTACCTCTTGAAATATTAGTAATCGGATCTGGTAGAGCTTTATGATCTAGCTTTCCATTAGCTGTTAAAGGCAGTTCGGCTATTTTAACAAAGTAAGATGGAATCATATATTCTGGTAATCTTTTTGCTAGATGCTCTCTTAGTTCACTTAATTGTACTTTTTGAGATTCTACTATGTATGCTACTAGACTGTTATCTTCATTTTCTTCTTTAGCGATTACCACAACTTCTTTGATACTGAGATGATTTGCTAGTTGTTTTTCCACCTCACCAATCTCAACTCTAAATCCTCTAATCTTTACCTGATTGTCTATTCTTCCGATAAAATCAAGTCGACCATCTGGCATCCATCGTGCCAAATCACCAGTTTTATATAATCGCTCTCCTGCTATATATGGATTTGCGATGAATTGTTTATAAGTTAACTCTGGTCTATTTAGATATCCTCTAGCTAATCCTTTTCCTGCAATATATAATTCTCCCACAACTCCAACAGGAACTATCTTTTTATCCATATCAAGAATATAGACTTTTATATTACTGTTTGGTCTACCTATCAATGGCTTTTCATTAAACTCACTTAAGTTATCCTGATTGATTTTTGTGCTAATACAACCGATTGTTGATTCAGTTGGCCCATAATGGTTCATAAATATTACTTTTGGATATTTTTCATTGTATATTTTTAAATCATTTGCTCTAATCTTTTCTCCACCTAAAACGATCAATCGAAGATATCTTAAGTCACCATTATTAATGAAGTTTGAGCTATTTACCAACATGTTAAAGAGAGATGGTGTTGCTTTGATAAAGGTAATTTTGTGTTCGCTAAGATAATCTATTAATTGATTCCCATCTTTATATAAATCCTCTACTACAATATGTAGCTCTGCACCACTGACTAAGCTTGACCAGATCACAGTATATCCAAGGTCAAAAGCATATGATGACAATAACACAGAAGAATCCTTTGAAGTTATCTCTCCAGTTTCAGTAAACCAATGGATATAATTAACTAAAGATGCATGTTCTATAGCTACCCCTTTTGGCTTTCCTGTTGAACCAGATGTATAGATAATATATGCTAGATTATTTGAACTACTAGAATTTGGCTGATTTGAAGTATTATAGTTTGCTGGTATACTTTCAATATCTATAACTTCAATGGGTACATCAAATTTAACCTGTAGCTTTGAGCTGGTTAATAATAACTCAGTTCCTGAATCTTTAAGCATATAATCGATCCGCTCAGTTGGGTATCCTGAATCCATTGGCAGGTATGCTCCTCCCGCTTTCAAGATACCTAAGATTCCAGTTATCATCTCAATTGATCTTTCCATAATTACCCCTACACTCGTATCTGCTTGGACACCCTTCTCCTGCAAAACTCGTGCTAATTGATTAGCTTTAGCATTTAACTTGCTAAATGAAATTTTTTCTTCCTCAAAGCAAACGGCTATTTTATCAGGCTCTCTCTCAACAAGTTCCTCAAATAATTGATAAATTGTTTCGTTCTCTGGATACTCTTTACTAGTATCATTAAAGTCAAACAATAGTTCATTTTTTTCTTCTGGTGCAATCATTTCAATATCTTTTAACTCTACTTCTGGATTTTGAGTAATTTCATCTAATATGTTTACAAAATGAGATAATAACCTTTGCATTGTTTCTTTTTGATATAGGCCAACACTATACTCAAGCATAAACTTGATTTGATTATTTATCTCAACTGCCCTTAAAGTCATATCAAACTTTGATTCTTTATCTGCAACCTGATAAGGCTTAAATTTTAAACCATCAAATTTGATTTCAGCTTGTTCCATATTCTGCATTGTAAACATAACATCAAATAATGGACTTCTGCTCAAATCTCTTTCAACATTAAGTTTTTCCACTAATCTCTCAAATGGATAATCCTGATTATTATATACTCTTAGAGAATTTTCTTTAATCTCTTGTAAAAATTCTGCAAAAGTTTTAGAGCTTTTTGGATATGCTCGCATAGCTAGAGTGTTAATAAATAACCCAATTATTTGATTTAGTTCTGCATGGAATCTGCCGGCACTTGGTGAACCGATAACAATATCTTCCTGACCAGAATATTTAGATAGTAAAACATAATATGCAGATAATAAAGTCATATATAGAGTAGCACCATTTTTCTTTGACAACTGCTTAAGTCTAGCTGTAAGTTCTCTGGTTACTTCAAAATTGACTAAATCACCTTTAAAACAGATTTCTTTTGGTCGTGAAAAATCTGACGGCATATTTAGTACAGGAACCTCTCCTCTAAACATCTCCAGCCAGAGTTCTTCTTGATTTTTAATTTCAGAAGTCTGGAATCTATTTTTCTGCCAAACAGCAAAATCTTTAAAGTGAATTCTTAAATCTGGCAACTCTTTTCCACGATATAATAAGGACCATTCATTAATCAAAATATTCATGGAGATTCCATCAGCGATAATATGATGCATGTCATACATCAACAAATATTGATCTGCTATTTTAAGCACCTTCACTCTAAATAGCGGCGCTTTTTGTAACTCAAAAGGTTTGATAAATTCTGAAATAATTTTTTCTGTTTCTCTTTTCGAACCTTCCATGTATTCTACATTGAAGTCTAGATCCTTGTTAATTTTTTGCATTGGTTCACCATTAACTAACTCAAAAGAAGTTCTTAAAGCTTCATGTCTTTCAACCAATTCTTTAAATGCTTTCTCCAAGCTTTCCAAATTTATTTCTCCATCTATTAGCAGCAGATTTGGCATATTATAGCTTGTGGTATCACTTTCTAACTGATTTAGAATAAAAAATCTGTTTTGTGCTGAAGAAAGTGGATAATACTCTCTATCTTCTACTTTTTCAATTGAGGAAAATCTTTTTTCTTCTGCCAGACTCACAACTTCAGCAAGTTCTTTAACAGTAGGAGACACAAAGATATCTTTTAAAGAGATTTCAATATTAAATTTTTGATTAATTTTCGAAGCAATAGAAGCGCCCTTTAATGAATGTCCACCTAGCTCGAAAAAGTTATCATAGATTCCTACTTTAGTTGTGTTTAAAACTTCTGACCAAATTGTAACTAGACGCTCTTCGATTTGATTTGTCGGCACTATATATTCTGTCGTTACACTTCCATCAGGTTGTGGTAGTGATTTTCTATCGATTTTTCCGTTAGGGGTGAAAGGCAATTGCTCTAACTGGAAAAAGTATGATGGAATCATATAATCCGGTAGTTCTTTTGCTAGATATTCTCTTAATGAAGATACTATTTTTTTATCTTCAGCAGTTAGATAACAGCATAGATATTTATCTCCATTGGTGTCAACTCTATCTAAAACAATATTCTCAATTATCCCAGGATAACTGCGTAATAGATTCTCTATCTCGCCTGGTTCAATTCTAAATCCTCTTATTTTAATCTGGTTGTCTTTTCTACCGATAAACTCTAGATTACCATCATTTAACCACCTGACTAAATCGCCGGTTCGATACATTTTTTCACCGGTATAGGGATTGATGGTAAATTTTTCTTTTGTTAGAGCTGGTCTGTTTAAGTAACCTCTTGCAAGAGTTTCACCAGATACACACAATTCACCTATGACTCCTATTGGAGCTAAATTATCATCATTATCAAGTACATATACCTGGGTATTAAAAATAGGTTTACCGATTGGAACACTTTTATATTCATTATCAGCTTCGAATGAAGACCAGGTTGAAACACAGATTGTAGTTTCTGTTGGGCCATAAGCATTAATATATTCAATTTTATCTTTCCATTTATTAACCAATTCGAAATTAGTCTTTTCACCAGCAGTAATAACTTTTTTTAAAGTAGTAATTTTTCTAGGATTTAAATTTGATAAATAGACAGGTGGTAAAGTTGCAATAGTTATCTTATTTTCATTTAAAAAGTTTTCAAATTTAGGGTAATCGTTGATTATTACTTTTTCTACTAGATATAAACTACCACCAGTTAAAAGTGCCATATAAATTTCCCAGACAGAAGCATCAAAGGCACAGGTTGCGAACTGGATAACTTTGTCTTCTTGGGTTATACCTATCTTTGTTTCAAAGAATATTTTTAAATTAGCAATGCCGCGATGTTCTAGCATAACTCCCTTAGGTTGACCGGTAGAGCCTGAAGTGTAAATAATGTACGCTAGATTTGAAGAATCATTAACAACTGTTAGATTAGAAATATCTCCAGTATATAGTTTTGCATCGTTTAGATCTATTATGGTTCCTGAAAATTTCAAACTGGAAGCTAAATTATTCTGACTTAATATAATTTGTGTACCACTATCTTCTAACATATATTTGATCCTATCTAATGGATACTCATGGTCAAGAGCTAGATATGCTCCACCTGATTTTAAAACTGCAAGCATTCCAATTATCATTTCCACAGAACGTTCAACCATAATTCCGACTATCTGATCCTTTTGAATTCCTAGTTTTCTTAAATTTCTAGCAAGTTGATTTGCTCTTTCATTTAACTCTCGATATGTTAGAGTTTGTCTGTTAAATGTGATGGCGATCTTAGCTGGATTTTTTTGAACCTGTTCTTCAAATAATTGATATATTGTTTTTTCAACAATATCTTTTTTGGTATTATTGAAATCATATATTAGCTTCTTCTTTTCTTCAGCAGAGATTATTTCAATTTCTGAAAGTTTTAGTGCTGGGTTTTCAACTATATTAGCAAGCAAAATTGTGAAATTATTTAATAACCTCTTGATAGTTTCTCGTTTAAAGAGCTTAGTCCAATAATGCATAGCCAACTCCAGCTCATTCTCTCCCTCAGTAACCTGCAACGTAAAATCAAATTTAGCAACCTGAACAGCATAATCATAAGGTGTAAACTTTAATCCCGGAATAACGATCTCTTTAACATCACTATTTTGCAAAACTAGCATCGTATCAAATAATGGGTTTCTGCTTAAATTTCGTTCAACATTAAGCTTCTCGACAAGCATTTCAAACTGATAATCCTGATTTTCGAAAGCCTCCAAACAATTTTGACGAACATCTGTTAAAAATTCTGCAAAAGTTTTATCATTTGATACACTATTTCTCAAAGCCAGTGTATTAACAAACATTCCAATAATATTCTCTAAATCAGCATGTTCTCTACCTGCTATTGGAGAACCAACAACAATATCTTCTTGACCTGTGTATTTAGATAATAGTACATTATATGCTGCTAATAAAGTCATATATAAAGTAGCATTATCCACAAGTTCTGATAAATTCGAAATTAGTTTTTTATCTAGAGTACAATATACTGCATCACCCTCATATCCTTTTAAAGATAGTCTTGGAAAATCTGTTGGCATATTAAGAATTGGAAGTTCTCCAGCAAATCTCTCTAACCAATAACTTTCTTGTTCTTCAAACTTTTCGGATAAGAAAAACTCATTCTGCCATACTGCAAAATCTTTATACTGTATCTTCAAATCTAGTAATTCTCTGCCTGCATATAGATTAACAAATTCATCGACTAAGATACCTCTTGAAAATCCATCAGATATAATGTGATGCATATCAATTATGAAAAAATACTTATCATCAGTTTTCACCAAACCTACTCTCAATAAAGGTGCTTTGCTCAAATCAAAAGGCTGCATAAATTCCTGCACAATTTTTTCAATATCTTTTTCATTTGCTTCTAGATAAGCGATGTTAAAATCTACATCTTGATGAATTCTTTGAATAGGTTCTCCGTCAACTAATTCGAAAGTAGTTCTAAAAGCTTCATGCCTTCTAACTATCTCTTTCAAAGCATTTTCGAAATGGTCATAATCTAAATCTCCTTCGATAATTAGCGTTGTTGGCACATTATAACCAATATTAGCTTCACTCATCTGACCTAATATAAAAATTCTCATTTGAGCAGAAGATAATGGATAATACTCTCTCTCTTCCGTCTTTTCAATAGATATATAACT
>DAOVRZ010000167.1:0-7023 GCA_030627905.1 Halanaerobiales bacterium | reverse complement strand
CTTGTCAAACTGGCTGCCATTTTCTTTGTCTTATAACAATAATTTTACCTCTTATTTGCACGGAGTCAAGCAATTTTGTGGATAACTCTTCGTTTAAGTGATAAAAAAATCTTCAATATTTAAGCCCGTGAGTTTTAACACCAGTAAAATCAGTATTGATTAGAATGCAGCCCTCTAAATTTGTGCCAGTCAAGTCTCTGTCAAACACTAACTGTGGATTGATTTTTGCTCCAGTATTTTTCTTCCTCCTGTAACTGTCCTTGCCCGTCTTCTGTAAAAGTTACGGAGTAGATTCGAAAAACAAAAATTACCAATATACAATATGTCAAAAATTATACAATAATTAACATCTATAGTCATAAAAACACACGTCAAATTAGCTTTTTGAATTAATAAAAAATACTAAAAATGTATAAATAAGACATATAATCAAATCATTTTATCCTCATGATGCCTGTAAAATAAACTTTGAAAGATTTGGAAAGATATCAATAATAGACAACGTGCTTTCCTTAGCCCAGGCATCAATATAACAACAGAAGGCACCAAGAAACATTCTGACAATTCTTCTTTCTTTAGAGCAGATAATAGCTCTTTCAGCATTGAAATCATTATTTATTCTATTCCAACATCTTTCTGTAGTGCTACATCTTTTGTAAAGTTTTTTCCATTCATCAGAATCTCTTAATATAGACGTAAAGAATCTGGGATTGTCTTTTGTTTTGGTATAAAATGTTTTTTTACTGTGAGCAGAGCAATCAGTGCAGGAATCACACTGTTTGGGAAAAAGCCATTTTCGTCTATATGATTTAGACATGATACCCCAATTGCGTAATTGGTATCCATGTGTTTTACAATAAGGGATTCCATTTTCTTCAATTACAACAATATCATTGTCAGATGAGGGTTTAGAAGAACGTGAATTTAGACAAATAACAGGTTTAATACCATAGTTCATGTTAAAAAGGTAAAAAGCATTGGCATCATAAGCAGAATCAAAAGTGGCAGAATAAAAGCTGATTTCAGGATATAAATCTACAAGTTCTTTTAATTCATAAATACCCGTAACAGAGTCATGGCGTTCGCCACTGACGCATTTAATATGGATAGGTAAGCTGTTAAAAGAATCAGATGCAACAAAACCATGAAAGGTATGGCCATAAAAGTAATGTTCATTGTAGCTATCCCAACCCCATTGAGCAGTGGGGTCAGAGAAATAGCGAGGACAATCGCAATGCTCATAGGGTTTAAGCTTGCAATTGCAAACTTTTTTACCGTAAGGAGAAGCATGAGTAGGCATACAAGTACCATCAGCAGCTACATTGAGTTTAGTAGGGTTTCCAAGAATGCCCATAGGAAGTGAAGGCATAACAAAAAGATCTTTTAAGATAAGGTTTAAGGTAGTTTCAAGATTTTCAGGGAGTCTGGAACTATCATACTTTAAGACTCTATTTACGAGGCGTTCAACAATGCCTTGTTTAGAAGATTTTAGTTTTTGATTTTTCTTACACTTCTTTTTGGGTTTACGTTTGAACTTACGCAGCTTTGATTTGTAAAGAATACGATCTTTACGAATCAGCCTATCCAAAAAATCATAAAAGGTGCCAACTCCAGGGATAGTATCAGCTGATATATCTTGAATTTTTGTAGTAGAAAAACAAGCAGGTAAAAACCCTGATAAAATGGTGTAGAAAGGTTCAGATTTTAAAGTGTTAACCCACTTAGGAATACTTGTTTCACCAGTAAGTGTCATAAGAATAAGACTTCTGAACATGGAAACAGGATCTTTAGGAGGAGTACCTCTGTGAGATGATGAGTATTGGCTCTTGATAAGTTTAACAATACCGGTAAGATCAGTACGCCAGAGCTTAACAATTAAATCCTTTTTAGTAAGAATGGTGATATGTTGTCTGGTAGAAATAAAATAGCGATTTAAAAAATCCTCAACAAAATTTTGATACTGTTCATGAGAATATTTGACAATCAACATGGTAAGATTGCTCCTTCGAGTTATATTTGGAAGATGCTTCCAAAACACAATTTTACCATTTGCTGCCAAATGCCAAGTCCTAAAATTACGCATTTGAGCTAATTTGTAAAGATTAAGTTCAAATAGCTTTTATTTCCTCGTTAAAGCATACAAATTCTACTTAAACTACTTTTTTACTCAAATTACTTTTGAGGTGAACCAAAGAAATATAAAAAAATGAAGCCTGTTATTTTAAGGCTTCATGATTTTTCGAATCTACTCAGTTACGAGTAGTGAGGTGAGGTAAGCTAACCTAGCACCATAATAGACTTTATAATAATAAGTTAGATTTGTTGAACCTATTGGTAAAAATGTATCACTAAAACGTTTAGAACCATGCCTCATATAAGTGCCATCTTCTTGTTCTTCATATACATTAAGAGTTCCGCTAATAGCATCTAAACTACTTGGACCATAATTGTGGCAATACAAAGTCCCAGTAACTGAGCCACTAAAATCTATAACTGTTGCAGATACATTTTTGCATATGTACAAGGTGCTAAGAATACAATCAAAAACAATATTATTAATAATTTATCTTTTGAGTTAAGACCCCCACTTCTATAAGTGGGGGTCTTAACTCAAAAGATAAATGAAAAATCACCTTAAGGCTAGGGAATGACGTCCTCTAAATACACTACTGGTTCTACTTCCAACTCTCTGCCATGCTTGTCCGTTTCTCATAACTACCACCGATCAGGCTCGTCTTCAAGCTAAGTCACCAATTGAGAAAGCTCCTTTTTTCAGTCTTGGTTTCCACTCGAATAGATGGGTTAATCTCTTAATATGTAAATCCTATATTGCTATTCCATTATACTCATTACTTTATGGGTAATTTATGAATAATCCTTCTTTCAAAAAAATATCTATTATATAGTCATCGAATTTTGGATAGGAGGAAGGAATGGTGATGAAAATAAAGAAGCAACAAAGACAATGGTTGTTTATGGCAGCTATAGCTGTATTTATCACAATCTGTGTTGTATTTTACTCCGAGAGAGCCTTCGACGCCGCAGTTTCAGGACTTAAACTCTGGTGGGAGATAGTATTCCCGGCATTATTGCCTTTCTTTATTTTAGCAGAATTATTAATGGGACTTGGAGTTGTTCACGCTATGGGAGCTCTATTAGAACCGTTGATGAAACCACTTTTCAGAGTTCCCGGGGTTGGAGCTTTTGCCATGGCAATGGGTCTAGCATCTGGATATCCTATCGGAGCGAAAATTACTGGAGAATTAAGAAGAAAAAATCTTTGTAGTAAGATAGAAGGTGAAAGATTGATTTGCTTTACAAATACTGCAGATCCATTATTTATGGTTGGAGCTGTTGCGGTAGGATTTTTTCATAATGCAACTCTTGGATTTGTTTTAGCAGGTGCTCATTATTTATCAAGTATTGCCCTTGGACTAATTATGCGGTTTTATGGTAGAAAAGAAGAAAAAAATCTAGAAATTAAAGATGTTCCTCGTCGAAAAGGTAATATCTTCGCTTTTGCTATTCACGATCTATTCGAAGCAAGAGAGAATGATGGACGTTCTTTGGGGGAATTATTTGGTGATTCAATAAAAGACTCGGTAAACACTCTTCTCTTAATCGGTGGATTTATTATTTTGTTCTCTGTTATTACTCAAATTTTTATAGCCATTGGCTTAGTTGATATTTTAACCAAAATCATTCTTTTCTTCCTGGCTCCTTTTGGAGTCGCTAAATCTATGGTTCTACCGATCATAAGTGGTATATTTGAAATTACCAATGGTGCAAGTCTCTCTGCTCAAGCAGCGGCTCCCCTTTTCCAAAGAGTTGCCATCTGTAGTGCTATTATCGCTTGGTCTGGTCTCTCTGTTCATGCTCAGGTTGCAACAATGGTTAATGGTACAGATATCAGAGTAAAACCATATATCTTTGCCCGTATGATCCATGCAGTAATAGCTGCATTGGCTACTTTCATCTTTTTAAGTCCTGCAGTTACTACTCTAATCCCAGTAAATTTACCAGTAATCTTTAGTCAATCTGTTTTCACTTTAGGTTTCGTTGATCGTTTCTTTTATCTTTTCAACAATTTTCTGTTAATTATGGGATTGATGTTGATTACTTCCCTTGCGCTGGCATTTATTCAACGAATACGAATTATTGTTTTTAGATACAAGGAGTAAATTTTTCTTTCCTAAATTTACATAAAGGAATTAAATTAAAAGATCACGAATATATAACACTGGAGGTGACAAAATGTCTTTTAAAATTCGTGAGTTCTATTATTATGCAGTCTGTTTTGTAACTTTGATCATGTGTATCTTTGCAATAACTGGTCTTGTTAACACCATTGCAGATATGTTTTTCCCATATCCGCCATATACACCATCAAAAATAGAGTTGCTTAAAAATCCAAAAGTGCTTGAGTCAGATATTAGTGACAACCAAAAAATTCAACAATGGGTTGAAGAAGAACAACAGATGATTAAAGAACGAGAAACTCAACAAAAGAGACATCAAATTGCTCGTGATTTTAGTCGTTCGATCTCATTTCTTTTAGTGGCATTTCCTATTTATTTGTATCACTGGCGTAGGGTTATAAAATTTGAAAGCTAGATTTCATAAAAAATATAGTAAGGGTCTTAAACCAGTGGTTTAAGACCCTTTTTTAATGGAGATTAAGTATTACGACAATTAAAAAGACAGAATGCAGACTGTTAAATTGGTTTTAAAATCAACCCATAAGTTGATAGATAAGCATCCCAATCGTCATAATAATCAATCCTACATATTTAGCAACAGAAAACTGAATCACACTTTCTCCAAAAAAGCCAAACTTATTAATCACAAAGCTGACTACAATCTGTGTAACAAGTATAATTGCTACAGCATAACTCGCACCTAAACTGGTTATCCCATTCATGTATAACATATTAAAAGGCAAAACAATAGGACATATGTCCAAAAGTCTTACAAAAAGAGAGTTCAACTTAAAAACAGACCGTTTAGCATTCGGTCTGTTTTATATTACATTAATTTTTATCGCTCAACTTTCGACTACGAAATCTATTTCCTAAACAAAACCTTTCCTAACAAAGGCCGCTTAATATTTACCGCCTGTTTTGGGCAAAGTTCTTGACAACAGAAACAACGTATACATTTATCCAAATCTGCTTCTACACCCTTTTCTATCTTTTGAATCACCTTAGGAGGGCAACTTCTGATACAATCTCCACATTGTACACAAATTTCTGGATCAAATACAGGCTTAGGCCGCAAAAGTCTGGTTACAAATCGAGCTACAGGCTCTGGTAATCTTCTCTCCAATAATTTTGCAGTATAATCAATAGTAGGAGCAGTAAATTTTTTTGGACGAAGATCCTTTAATGGCTCTCCTAATAGTTTAATATCTTTCAATTCAAAAGGTAAATCCCTTTCTTTGGCATTTTTAATCAAAGGAATCTTATCTGACTTAATTCCTACTAACTCTGCTATTGCCACATCTAGTGCAAAAGGATTAGGACTGATCATCAGCGTATTTAACTGAACTGGATCACCTGCTGAAGGTCCTTCTCCATCCATTCCTACAATTCCATCTAAAATGGTTAATTGTGGTGCAACACATAGAGCAATATCTATCAACATATTAGCAAAATCATCAATATTAGGCATATTAAGATGATATTCAGCTTTTAATAATCCAGGGATAGCACCATAAAGATTTTTTACGCCTCCACTCATTTTGGTCATTCCATGGCTCTTAAGCTTAGGAAGATTGATAATTACGTCAGCATCATCTATATATTTTCCAATAGTGATCGATTTTAAAATTTTACCTTCTGAAAAAGGACGCTTTATTTGATCAAAATTCCAATTTAATTCTGCATAAGTTGTTTCAGCTATAGCTTCCATTCCTGTCCGTCGATAAACATGCTGCAACATTGCGCGTCTAAATGGACCACCTGGGCTGTCTCCAATTGTCGCCTTTGCTCCAATTTCTTCTATCATCTCTACAATAGCATGAACGACTGCTGGATGGGTAGTTGTTACTTCCTCTGGTTTTTTAGCCATCAATAGATTAGCCTTTAAAAGTACTTTTTGACCAGATTTTACAAAACCCTCAATTCCACCCCAAGGCATTAACCCTTCTTGAAGAAGGTTTTTTATTCTATTTACCTCATAACGTTCACAACGTAAAACCATAACACGATTATCCCGCAAATTCATCCTCATTACTCCCTTTCTCTAAGTAAAACCAAATTAGCATTTATCTTAATTCCATTTTGAAAGAGAGATTCCTGCTTTTAGATCAAATTTATTTTTTGAAATAAGACCTCCACTTCTATAAGTGGAAAAAATTGTTTTAATCTTCAGTGTGGGTAGAATCCCCCACTGAAGCCCCGATGTTCAGCTTTAGCTGAACGAGTTCACTTTTTCTTCCTCTTATATTCCTTAACTGGAAATCCTCCAAAAAATGAAGCTAATTCTATATGTCGCAACTCATCAGGTTGTTTAAATTTCACTCTGGAACGTCCTGCAATGAAATAATATAAAGAGATCAACGATAACCATCCTACACCTGAATAGATTCCTATCCTTTGTTCAGGAATAAACCAAAGTGCTACAATAATTCCTGCTAACAAGATGACAGCTATCCAGGATGTATATGGATATCCTGGCATTTTAAATTCTAAGTCACCTTGCTTTCTATTAAGTAAAATAGGTCGATAATAAATATGGGATAGAGAGATAAGCATCCATATTAACATAAAACCAAACGCTGAAATCCCAGTTATATAAAGAAAGGCACTTTCAGGTGAAATATAATATACTCCTACGCCAATATAGAGAAAAAAAGTACTTGTCAAGACTGCATTAGTCGGTACAGCTCTAACGAGTAAAATATTATTCGATCAATAAAACAGAAAAATTCATCTTTACATAATTGTTAAAATTTATAATTTGTATTTTGAGATTTTTATTAAAAAAGAATGCACCATTTTTTTTTGAGAATTTTTAAATTTT
>DAOVRZ010000202.1:0-3339 GCA_030627905.1 Halanaerobiales bacterium | reverse complement strand
TAAGATTTATAGATTACTTTAAAAACATCATTAGAGAAGTTGTCGAAAATCCAGAAGTATTGATTGCAGATATTGAAACTATTTCTTCTGAAGAAAAACAATTGTTAGTACATGATTGGAATCAAACAAAAATAGCATATCTACAGGAAAAATTAATTCATCAGTTGTTTGAAGAACAGGTAGCTAAAACACCTGATAAGATTGCTGTTATCTACAAAGATCAAGAGCTAACATATCATGAGTTAAACACTAAAGCAAATCAATTAGCTAGAATAATACGTACAAAAGGCGTGAAAGCAGATAATTTAGTGGGATTGATGGTAAATCGTTCACTAGAAATGGTAATTGGAATGTTAGGTGTTTTAAAAGCCGGTGGTGCATATGTGCCAATTGATCCAAAATATCCCCTTAGTAGAATTCAATACATTCTAGAGGATAGTAGAATAAAGCTATTATTGACCGAGAAAGAGTTGAAAGGAAAAATTGATTTTTCTAAAGACATCCTGGATTTATCAGATCAAGATATATATTCTAACATTAGTCCATTAAATTTAGAAAGTATTAGTAGTCCTAATAATTTGGTTTACATTATCTATACCTCAGGTTCAACTGGTAAGCCAAAAGGTGTTATGGTTGAGCACCGAAATGTTAATGCATATATTCATGCTTTTAAACAGGAATTCACACTGACATCTGAAGATATTGTATTACAACAGGCATCTTTCGCTTTTGATGCATCTGTAGAAGAGTTTTATCCAATTTTGACGGTTGGTGGAATGTTAGTCTTACCAGAAAATGAAGAAATTATGGATATTCGTTCACTTATAAAAACAATAGCAGACAATAAAATAACTATGGTAAGTTGTTCACCTTTGATGTTAAATGAGTTTAATAAACACGAAGCATTAGACTCTATTCATACATTTATTAGTGGTGGAGATGTACTAAAAGGTGAGTATATAAACGAACTCGTAAAATATGGAAATGTCTATAATACCTATGGTCCAACTGAATCTACAGTTTGTGCAACTTATTATAGATGTTCAGATAATAAACTCACAAATATACCAATTGGTAAACCAATTTCAAATTATCAGGTTTATGTTTTGGATAAATATCTAAACTTGTGTCCACTCGGGGTTGCAGGGGAGTTATGTGTTTCTGGTGATGGTGTTACTAGAGGTTACTTAAATCGAGCAGAATTAACGCATGAAAAATTTACCCCTAACCCGTTTATTGCAGAATATGATAGCTTTGGTGAAATGATTTACAGAACAGGTGACCTGGTGAGGTGGTTACCAGATGGAAATATTGAGTTTTTGGGTAGAATAGACCAACAAGTAAAAATCAGAGGATATAGGATTGAATTAGGAGAGATAGAAAATCAATTATTGAGTCTAAATGAAGTTAAAGATGTAGTAATAGTTGCACGGAATGATCAAAGTGGTAATAAGGAATTATGCGCTTATCTTGTCATGGATGAAAAAATATCAGCAGAAGAAATACGCAGTATTTTATTAAACAAATTGCCAGAATATATGATTCCATCTTATTTTGTATATTTAGATGCAATGCCATTGACAACAAGTGGTAAAGTGAATAGAAAAGCACTTCCTACACCAGATGGAAATCAGTATTTGGGAACAGAGTATGTCGCACCAAATAATGAGATAGAAGAAAAACTTGCAGAAATCTGGTCTGAAGTTTTAAGAGTAGAAAAGATAGGGACAAAAGATAATTTCTTTACACTTGGTGGACATTCATTGAAGGCAATTCAAGTAACATCAAGAATTCTAAAAGAATTTAATGTAGATTTGCCTTTAATTGAATTATTTAAAACCCCAACTATCAAAGAACTGGCTGAATATATCAATAGAACAGAAACTACTTTATTTGCAGCAATTGCAAGAGTAGAAAAGAGAGAATATTATCCGGCTTCTTCTGCACAAAAGCGACTTTATACCTTAAAACAGTTAGAAGGTAATACAATAACCTATAATATGCCAACAGTAATGATTTTAGAAGGTGAGCTCGATAAAGATTTATTTACTGACGTATTCAAAAAACTTATCAAACATCATGAAGCATTTAGGACATCTTTTGAAATGATTGATGGCGAAATAGTACAGTTTATTCATGATGAAGTAGAGTTCTCAATTAGAGAGTTGGAGATTACTGAGGCCGAACTTGAATCTATTGTAAAAAGCTTAATTCGACCATTTGACTTAAAGAAAGCTCCATTATTGCGTGTTGAATTAGTTAGATTTGTTGAAAACAAGTATGTATTTATAGTAGACATGCATCATATCATCTCAGATGGAGTATCAACCACAAATTTAATAAAAGATTTAGCTACTTTATTTGCAGGAAAAGAATTACCAGAAATGCGTTTGCGATATAAAGATTTTGCAGTTTGGCAAAATGAACTCTTTGCATCAGAGAAGATCAAAGAACAGGAAGAATATTGGCTAGAAACTTTTGCTGGTGAGATTCCTGTATTGAATCTGCCAACAGATTATCCAAGACCTGTTTTGATGACTTATGAAGGTGACCAATTCAAATTTGAGTTTGATCAGGAATTATCTACAAAACTGAATGAATTGGGAGCAAAAAAAGGTGCAACCTTGTATATGACACTCTTAGCAGCCTATAATGTACTCATGAGTAAATATGCGAATCAAGAAGATATAGTAGTTGGTTCACCGATTGCGGGTAGAAGACATTCAGATTTAGATGATATTATCGGGATGTTTGTAAACACATTGGCTATGCGAAATTATCCAGCTTCATCAAAAACATTTATGGAGTTTTTAGAGGAAGTCAAAGTACGTGCTTTAGAGGCTTATGAGAATCAAGATTACCAATTTGAGATGTTAATTGATAAACTTCATCTACATAGGGATTTAAGCCGGAGTGCACTTTTTGATACCATGTTTGTGATGCAAAATACTCAGGATAATGTAAGTACCTCTGAAACATTTTTAGCAAATTTGAAGCTAAAACCATACAAGTTTGAAGGAGCAGCTGTCAAATTTGATTTAGTCTTTAGTGCATTTGAAAGCAATGAGAAAATAGGATTTAACTTGAGCTTTAATATAAACTTATTTACCAAAACAACCATTGAAAGAATGATCAGACATTTTGAGAATATTGTCAGTGAAATTATCGAGAATCCAGATGTTTTATTGCAAGATATCGAGATGATTTCAGAGGAAGAGAAGAGTCAAATACTCTACAAATTTAATGAGCCGAATATAGAACGTCCTAAGATTCAAACAATTAATGAGATTTTTGCTAAACAGGTGCAGGAGAACTCTGATCAGATTGCAGTAGCGTATG
>DAOVRZ010000128.1:0-14662 GCA_030627905.1 Halanaerobiales bacterium | reverse complement strand
GGGATAGAATTTTTGGTCTTGATGTATCTCAGGAGATTGAGAAGAGACAAGAACTGTCTGAAGAGTTAATGAAGTTGATCGAAGAACGTAAAGAAGCTAGAGCTAATAAGGATTGGGCTCATTCTGATGCTTTACGTGATCAGCTAAAAGAACATGGGGTTATTGTTAAAGATACTAAAGAAGGCATGGTTTGGGAGATTATAAACGCCTAATATAAAAGATGGCAAAAACGGTTGCTACGTAACATTTCTGGGCAATTTGTTTTTGCCATTTTTCATTTTTTAAGAAGGTTCCTTGAAAAGGATGATGTTTCATTGACGTATCATTAAATATCTGGTATTCTAGAGGTGGATTTAATTTTTTATTTGGAGAATTTTTCGTGAATGTTCTAAATACTTTGTTAAAGGAGTGAAGTTATCGTGTTTCGTGAATATGCTAAAGAATTAGAAATGCAACTGAAAAAATTAAAAGATTTGGGTGAATCTCTTTGACTTGGCTGGCCTAAAGAAAAAACAAGCCGACTTAGAAAAAGAGATGAGTGTACCAAACTTTTGGAATAAACCTGAGATAGCTCAGAAGATTACTCAAGAGGTCAGTAATTTAAAAAAGAGAATTGAATATCATGAAGGTTTAATGTCTACAGTTGAAGATTTAATTGTTTTATTAGAGATGGCGGAAGAAGAGGATGATCAGCATACTCTAAAAGAGGTGGAAGTTGAACTTAAAACTTTGAAAGAAGAAATAGATGAATTAGAATTGAGAACCCTATTAGGTGATGAATATGATGCTAATAATGCAATTCTCTCTATTCATCCAGGAGCTGGAGGTACTGAATCACAGGATTGGGCTTCTATGCTTTTAAGAATGTACACCCGCTGGGCTGAAACCAATGGTTATCAGCTAGAGACTTTGGAATTTTTAAATGGTGATGAAGCAGGAATTAAGAGTGTGACACTATTGCTAAAGGGTGATTATGCATATGGCTATTTAAAGGGAGAACGGGGAGTCCATCGTTTAGTTCGAATCTCTCCTTTTGATTCCGCAGGTCGCCGCCATACATCCTTTTCATCGGTTGATGTTTTGCCAGAGATTGATGATGATGTTCAAGTAGATATTGATACATCTGAACTTAAAATAGATACTTATCGTGCAAGTGGAGCTGGAGGGCAGCATATAAATACAACAGACTCTGCGGTACGAATTACTCACTTGCCTACAGGTATTGTTGTTCAATGTCAAAATGAGCGTTCTCAGCATAAAAATCGGGATATGGCTATGAAAGTTTTAAAGGCTAGATTATATGAATTTTATAAAGCACAGCAAGAGGCCGAAATGGATGAAATTAAGGGTGAATATAAAGAGATCGCCTGGGGTAATCAGATTCGTTCTTATGTCTTCCATCCTTATAATATGATTAAAGATCATCGTACGAATGTTGAAGAAGGTAATGTTCAGAAAGTGATGGATGGAAACTTGGGTTCTTTCATCCAGGCATATTTAACGACATTTCAGAAGGGGAAGTCCTCCTCTCGATAGGTGGGAATGGAATAATTTGAATATAATGTTAAAACTTCAATGGGCGGTTTAAATCCCCTTCTGAAGTCGTTAAACTTAAGAAATAATAACTTGTTATTATTTCGACTTTAAAAAGGAAAAAATAGAGGTGAACCACTTTGAAATATGGGATCGCTGGTTTGATTGTAGTTTTAGTTTTGACTTGGGGGTTATCAGAACTTTTGTTACCTGGTTATTATGAAAAACAGGTGGAAGCGAGTTTAAGAGAACAGGTAGAAAAAGTAGAACTAATCACGGTTAATATATCATCCAGACCAGCTTTTCTTTTGCTGGCAGGACAGGTGCAGCACGGTTCCGTTCAGGTAAAAGGGGTTGAGAGTCAAGGTCTTAGGATTGAAGAGTTGACTGCACGGTATGAAAATTTAGTATTTTCAAAGACTGAATCTCAAGTTAAAGCGATCAAAGGAAATAATACTTTTTTCAAAGCAGTAATTCTTGAAGATGATGTGGAAGATTATCTTCAAACTACAATTCCTATGATTGAAAAGCTATCTGCAGATCTTGATGTAGTTTTCAATTCAAATCAAGTGATTCTTAATTTTCAAATTATGTTTTTTGGTTCTTCTTTTGATTTTGAGTTATCAGGTTATTTTGAGATTATAGATAATTATACAATTCGATATCATCCTAAAGATTTGAAAAGTGGTGAAATGAAACTGCCTTCGTTTATAACTAAAGCTCTTGAAGAATTAGAGTTTGATTTAAAATTGGAACAGTTTCTGTTACCTTTAGTTTTAAATGAAATTTACCTTGAAGGTGGAAAACTTTTCATTTTAGGAGGAAGTAGACAATAATTGAAAAGCTGCGTAATATTATACGCAGCTATTTTATTGAAGAAAATTGTCTTTCGTGGATAAAATCCTTCTTGTGGACGAATCATATAATGAGTTATTCTAAATATTCAAACAAAAGGGTTTTGTGAAGATAAAGTAGAAGTATTTAAACGCGTTAATGTTAAAATTTGCATTGTGGGGGTCTCTACTATGAAGAGAAAAGTCTTAATGGGAGTTATATTGTTGAGTCTATTTGTCAGTTTAGTAGTGATGATCGGACGTCATCAAATTGAACAGGCCAGTCCAGATGTTGAAGTAGTTTTAGATTGGAGTTCACTTCAAGATTTACAAAAGGTGGTAAGACAGCCTATGCCTGACCTTTTACAGAGTTTTAAAGACTCTGGGGTTACGTCAGTTGCTATTTACGAAAAAAAACTTATCGATTATGTAAAAGATAATCAGGTAGTTATACTTGATGGACAGGATTTGCTTCGTGAATATTTTTTAAATGGAGAAATTAATCCTGTGGTTAATGGACTTTATGACGAGGACTTTCGTGCAAGCATGAACAATATTTTTCTAATTTTTCAGGATAAAGCTACATATAATAAGCTTTACACTTTAATTGAAGACTTGCCTGATTACTTGATTAAAGGAACAAAGGATTTAGCTAAGAATCTTTATGTTATAGAAATTGAAGATGGTGATTCAGAATTTTTAGATATACCGTTAGGTTTTAGCGATTGTGAGATTGAGATGATTAATGAAGCAGGTTTAAGATTGATACCTCGTTTTAGTGATACCAAAGAAGAATTAGCTATGCTGCCAGATATTTTGCAAGATTTACAGAGTAAAGGTGAGATTTCTAAGATCATTTTTGCTGGTGTAAGTATACTTGGGAATCCCAATCATTTGAAAGAAACAGCTGATATCTTAAAGGATTATACTGTTGGTATGATCGAACCTTTTATTGGATACCAGGAGGGTATTAGAGAATTAGCTGTTATAAAAGATTTTGAAATCGTTCGAGTGCATAGTTTACAACAAAAAGAGATGGATAAATACTCTTATGAAAAGGTATTGGATCGTTATATTAGAGCGATTAAAGAACGAAATGTGCGTGTTGTATATTTGAGACCATTTTTAACTGAAAAAGGCGCCGAGAAACCTTTAGCGTTGAATCTTCGCTTGATAAAGGATTTACAAAATAATTTAAGCAAGAGTGGGTATCGTTTGGGTGTAGCCAAACCTTTCTCTGAATGGAGAACGGGAATAGTCTGGATTGGACTTATTTCTTTAGGAGTTATTGCTGCTAGTCTATTACTTGTCAATCGGTTTATAGTTTTACCTGATTGGTTGGATTATGGTTTGGTGGTTCTAGGAGGTCTTGGTACTTTTATTCTAGCTTCTAAAGGATATGTTTTGCAAACCAGAGATTTATTAGCCTTAGTAGCTTCTTTTGTTTTGCCATCTCTTGCGGTTATAGAAGGATTTCAGGGCTTAATTAAAGAAAATAATGGAGTTGAAAAGAGAAAAGCAAAAGTTATTTTACAATTTATAAAGATTACTGGGATAACCTCTATCGGTGTTCTTTATGTGGTTGGGCTATTGAGTGATCTTCGTTATCTTTATCAGATCAATCAGTTTAGAGGAATTAAATTATCTTTTGTTTTACCACTTCTCATCATAGCACTTTATTATTTAAAAGAGCATCTTTTTGCAAAAGATGTTACTAAAACCGCAGGAATGCTGAAGAATGGATTTACATGGTTAAATCAACCAGTCCGTTATAGTCATCTGATGATTTTTGGATTAATTGGGATAGTAGGAATTCTTTACATTGGACGTACTGGAAATTTTCCAATTTTACCGATACCAGCTTTGGAACTTACCTTGCGTGACTTTTTAGAAAAGCTCTTAGTTTTTAGGCCGAGATTTAAGGAGTTTGCTATTGGTCACCCATTTATGTTGTTGGCTCTATATTATGGGATTAAAAATAAAGGGAAATGGTTATTACCATTAATGATTTTGGGTTCCATTGGTCAAATAAATATAGTTAATACTTTTGCACATATTCATACCCCTGTTATTGTTTCAATAGTTCGTACTCTATGGGGAGCAGTTTTAGGAATATTGTTAGGTTTAATTTTGATTATGGTTTATCAGATCGGTAGTAAATTATGGAGAAAGATGAGGAGATTTGTTTATGAGTAAACGGATTGTCCTTTCTGGTTATTATGGATTTGATAATTTGGGTGATGAAGCTGTTCTTCAATCTATTATTCAGGCTTTGAGGGCGGAAGATTCTTCACTGGAGATTCTGGTTTTATCGAAAAACCCCGAAAAGACAAGTGAACGTTATGGAGTTAAGGCTGTAGATCGCTGGAAAATGGGTGAAGTTTTTAAAGCTTTACGGTGGTCAGATCTTTTGATCAGCGGTGGTGGGAGTTTGCTACAGGATGTAACGAGTCAAATGACAATTCCATATTATTTGGGTGTTGTTGGAATGGCAAGGGCTTTGGGTAAAAAAGTGGCTTTTTATGCTCAGGGAGTTGGCCCTATTGAAAAAGGTTTTGGACGAAGATTGACTCATCTTGTTGCAAATAGAGTTAAACTGATCACAGTAAGGGATCAAGAATCTTTAAATCTTCTAAAAGATTTGGGTATAAAACGCCCTGAGTTGGAAGTAACAGTTGATCCTGTAGTTCTTTTACGCGCGCGCGCGAAACCTACCATTCCTGAAAACGAAGAATATCACAAGATTTTGGAGTTGAAAAAGAAATGCTTAAATGAGGATCGTCCTCTGATCGGAATTGCTCCACGCCCATGGAAGGGATTAAAGAAATTTCAGCAATCTTTGATTGAAGTTGCCAAACGGTTGCAAGCAGAGGATAAAGCGGAGATTTTACTGATTCCTATGCATATTGGGCAAGATTTGGATTTTTGTTTAGAGATGGCCCAAGAGCTTTCTAATGTAAATATTCTAAGAGAGTTTTATCAGCCAGATGAACTTTTATCAGTTTATCAAGAGTTAGATTTTCTTATTGGAATTCGATTACATGCATTGATTTTCTCTGCTGTCTGTAATGTTGCTCATTTGGGAATTAGTTACGATCCGAAGATAGATAGTTTTTTGCGTAGAATTGGTGACAAACCTATTAGTAGTGTTGAAAAGCTAGATACTGAAATTTTATATAGAGAAGTAGTGGAACGTCTTCATAATCGCCAGTTTCATATCGATAGGATTGAAACAGCAATGACAAATCTTAAGAAAATTGCTCAAGAAAATGCCCAAATGGTTTTAAAATTGTTAAACTGAAAGATGATGGTGATCATATGAAGAAGATAGAAGTACTTGGTGTACAAGTAATGATTATAAGTATGGAAGAAACACTTTCATGGATTGAAGAGACGATAAATAACCGTGAGCATTTTCGGCATATCATTACTGGAAATCCGGAGATGGTGATGACTGCTCAGGAAAATGAAGAGTTTCTTAAGATCATGAATCAGGCTGATCTGGTAGTTCCAGATGGGATTGGCTTAATTTTGGCTGCTCGATATTTCATGGGAGTAGAAATTCCTGAGAGAGTAACTGGTTTTGATCTTTCAACTAGACTATTTGATCTTGCTCAAAAGAATGGTTATTCAGTTTATCTTTTAGGTGGAGCACCAGATATACCACTTAAGGCCAAAGAACATTTAACAAAAAAATACTCAGGATTAAATATTGTAGGAACACATCATGGTTATCTAAATGATGAAAACCAGCCTAAGTTATTAGAGGAACTTCAGAGGTTAAAACCTGACATATTATTAGTTGGTATGGGAGCTCTGAGACAGGAAGTTTTTATTTCTAAATATAAAGATCTGTGTCAGATTCCTGTATCTATCGGAATTGGTGGGAGTATTGATATATGGGCTGGGAATAAGAAACGCGCACCTAAACTGTGGCAAGATTTACATTTAGAGTGGTTTTATAGATTACTAAAGGAACCAACTCGGTTTTTCAGAATGATGTCTTTACCTAAATTTATTTTATATGCAGCAAGGTATAAGGAGCGTAGAATTAAATGACAAAGAAATTTAAACGCGTGGCTATTGATTATCTGGGGATTACAGTTGGGAGCATTTTGACGGCCGTTGGTCTTGCTATATTTTTAATTCCTAATAAGATTGCAGCTGGAGGGGTAAGCGGTTTAGCAACAGTTATTTATCATTTATTTAATTTTTCTCCAGGTATTGTAATGCTAATTATTAATATACCGTTATTTCTTTTTGGTGTTAAGGTAATAGGTAAGCATATGGGAGCAAGGACTTTTTATGGAATTATTGCTTTATCAGTGAGCCTGGAGTTTTTAGCTCCCTATCTACCAGTTTTAACTCATGATCCCCTTTTAGCTAGTTTATACGGAGGTGGGTTAGCAGGTTTAGGTATTGGGCTTGTATTTAAATCAAAAGGAACTACTGGTGGAACAGATTTGATGGCAACTTTATTACATCACTTTTTTCCCGCTTTTAGTATTGGGCAGGGTCTTCTTATCATAGATGCAATGGTTGTAACCCTTGCAGGAATTGCTTTTAACGCAGAGTTAGCATTATATGCGGTTGTCTCACTATTTGTTACTAGTAAGGTAATTGACCTTGTTCAAGAAGGATTTAATCTTTCTAAGGCAGTTTTTATCATATCAGATTATTCTGATGAGATCAAAGAAGAGATCTTTAAAACTATGGGTCGTGGAGTTACTTATCTAAATGGTAGAGGTGGATATACTGGAAAAGAGAAGAATGTTTTATTAGCAGTTGTTAGTCGTGCTGAAGTAACTGGACTTAAACGCTTGGTATATCGTACTGATCCTAAATCTTTTGTCATTTTAACTGAGGTTCACGAGGTTATGGGTGAAGGTTTTAGGGAGTTTAATGTAGACTAATAAATAAATTGAGGAGGTTACAGGATGAAAAGAAAGTATTTAGAGTCGATTCAAGAACTTAAAGAGCAAGCTAAAGTAATAAGAAGAGATATTTTATCAATGATCCATCAAGCAGGTTCAGGTCACCCAGGTGGCTCTCTTTCAGCTTCTGAGGTTGTTACAGCTCTTTATTTTCATGTGATGAACATTGATCCAGAAAACCCAAAAATGGAAGATCGGGATCGGTTTGTCCTGTCAAAAGGTCACGCAGCACCGGTATTGTATGCCGCTTTAGCAGAGCAAGGATATTTTCCTAAAGAAGATTTGAACCATCTTCGTAAAATTAATCAACATTTGCAAGGACATCCAGATATGAAGGGTACTCCTGGAGTAGATATGTCTACAGGTTCTTTAGGCCAGGGAATTTCTGCTGCGGTTGGGATGGCTCTTGCAGGTAGATTAGACCAAAAAGACTATACAGTTTATACCTTGATTGGTGATGGAGAGATGCAGGAAGGACAAGTTTGGGAAGCAATTATGGCTGCAGCTCATTATAAACTGGACAATCTGGTTGCTATTTTGGATTATAATGGTGTTCAATTGGTAGGTCGTACATCAGAAATTATGGATGTATCTCCTGCTTCAGATAAGTTTAAGGCGTTTGGATGGCATGTACTCGAAATAGATGGTCATGATATGGAAGCTGTAGTTAATGCTTTAAAAGAAGCGAAATCTTACACTGGTAAGCCAGTGATGATTGTGGCTAAAACTATTAAAGGTAAAGGTGTTTCCTTCATGGAGGATACAGCAGCATGGCATGGAAATGCTCCTGGTGTAGAAGATTATGATAAAGCTTGTGTAGAATTAGGTTAGAGGAGGGGATAAATATGGCAGGTAAAGCTACTCGTGATGGATTTGGTGTAGGGATTGTTGAGGCAGGTCATAAAAATAAAAATATCGTGGTTTTGGATGCAGATGTTGGCTCCTCTACCAGAGCGAACAAATTTGAAGCAGAATTCCCTGAACGCTTTTTCGAAATGGGAATTGCTGAGGCAAATATGGTCGGGGTTGCTGCAGGTATGGCATCCTGTGGTAAAGTTCCTTTTGCTGGTACTTTTGCAGTTTTTGCAAGTTCGAGAATTGCAGATCAGTTAAGAAATTCAGTCGCATATCCTAAATTGAATGTTAAAATCTTTGCGACTCATGCAGGTATAACTGTTGGCCCGGATGGTGCGACTCATCAATCTGTAGAGGATCTCTCTATTTTACGTGCGATTCCTAACTTTACAGTAATCGTTCCTGGAGATTTTTATGAAGCAAGAGAAGCAGTAAAAGCTGCTGCTGAATTTGATGGACCAGTTTATCTTCGTTTAACAAGAGGCGCAGTACCTTTTGTTTTTGATGAGGATTATCAATTCCAATGGGGTAAAGTGGTACCAATCCGCGAAGGTAAGGATGTTACGATTTTCGCAACTGGTGTGATGGTTGGAGAAGCTCTAAAAGCAGCAGAAGCTTTAGAAACTGAAGGAATCTCTGCCCATGTTGTGAATGTTCATACTATAAAGCCTCTAGATGTAGAGGGTGTTGTTAATGCAGCACAAAAAACTGGCGCAGTTGTTACTGCTGAAGAACATAATATTTTGGGTGGTTTAGGTAGTGCTATTGCAGAAGTATTGGTTGAAAATGCACCTATGCCTATGAAAAGAGTTGGAATTAACGATACCTTTGGTGAATCAGGAGAGCCTGATGAACTTATGGAGAAATATGGTTTACTAGATGCGAATATCATTGAAGCCGTTAAATCTGTACTAGAACGTAAGTAATTTTTCCAATTAAGAGCGTCTTAAGATCTGTACTGGATCGTAGGCGTTCTTTTGGTTAAGTGCTTTATATAATTTGAGATTTGAGCAAAAATCTGTTATACTTAATACGCATGATACTTTTGTACAAATTGATGGACTTTAGGAAATGCCAAAATTTATTTTCAAAAAAGTGGTTCTATCTAAAAGGTATCTTTATATTAATATCGAAATCTAAAAAGTAATTGAAATTTAGTAGACAGAAGAAAGTAGGTGTAATTGTGCTAAATAAGAGACGTATTTTTACTATTTTGTTGGTTATCTGTATGTTGGTAGGAGGAACAGGTTTATTTTTAAAATTATCTGCAGCTGATGGACTCTCTTTCCCTGAACGTTTTCGACTTTTGTATGATATATATCAGATTATAACGAATTTTCATGTAGAAGAAGTTGATGGTGATCAGCTGGTTACTGGAGCTATTAAAGGAATGATTGAAGAATTAGATCCATATTCAGCTTATTTAGAGCCTGATCAATATGAAGATTTACAATCCGATTTATTAGATGGTGTATTTGGGGGAATCGGGATCGTTATTACGATTCGTGAAGGTCAATTAACTATTGTTTCACCTATAAAGGATACTCCAGGAAGTGAAGCAGGTCTTATGGCAAATGATATAATCTTAGAGGTAGATGGTAAATCTACAGAAGGAATATCTACAGAAATTGCAGTTAAGTGGATGCGTGGAGAGCCAGGAACCAGAGTGGATCTCCTAATTCTAAGAGACGAAGAAGAGCCTGCTCTTTATGAGATTACTCGTGGATTGATCGAAGTGCCTTATATAGATTATGAAATTCGTGAAGATGGAATTGGAATTATCTATATGTCTCAATTTGGTCAGGGTGTTGGTAAAGATGTAGAAGCAGCTATGAAAGATTTGGAATCACAGGGTGTTAAAGGGATTGTCCTTGATCTTAGAAATAATCCTGGTGGTTTGATCTCTGAAGCTGTTAATGTATCAAGTATATTTATGTCTGCAGGGCCAGTTGTTCATGTCCGGCAACGTGATGGAATTGAAGAAACTCTTAGAGTGAATCGATTTATTAAACATTATGATCTTCCGTTAGTTGTATTAGTTAATGGTGGTAGTGCTAGTTCATCAGAGATTGTAGCTGGTGCTATTCAGGATACGGAAAGAGGTATTTTATTAGGAACAACTACTTTTGGTAAAGGAACTGTTCAGCAGATTGTGCCATTAAGTGATGGTTCAGCATTTAAGATTACAATAGCTAGATATTATACTCCAAATGAACGTTTTATTCATGAAGATGGAATCAAACCAGATATTGAAGTTGAATTTGATATTGAGAAAGCTAAAGAATTGATTGATAATCAGCTTGAAGAAGCAGTAAAAGTATTGAATCAAAAGATTTATGGTGCGAAGAACACTGTCATTAAACCTGCTAGTTAGTTAAAGCTAAAGCTAAAGGGATGAGTCTTGACTGATTCATCCCTTATTCACTGTAATGGATTACCAGAGAGGAAGTCACATTGATGAAAAAAGGAAGACATTTTTGGCTTTTTGCTATATTACTGATATTTGTAATTATTTCTGGGTATGGTATGGCTAAGTATTATCAAGGATTAAAATATCCTGTGCATGTTAGCGAACCTGTCTGGGAGAATGATGCAGAAAAGGAACTTTATTTACATTTGCGAGAAGTAGCGAATCTTGAAAAGTTAATTGAGGAAATAGACCAACGATTAGCTGATATTCTAGAACAGAATCATCTTTTAATAAGTAAAACTTCAGAGGAAATTAGAGACTGGGAGATATATGAGAATATAAATTTACAGTGGAATGAAAAGTCGATAGCAATTGAAGTTCCAACTTTTGCCCGGGTTCCGAAAGAGATTGATGAAGTAAAATTAATCATTGAAACTGTTCTTGATATGGAAAGCACCTTTTTAAATTCCAATCAAAATGAGACAGAAGATATTGTAGAAGAGACTATAAGTATTGGCCTTAGTTGGAAAGATAGAGAGATAGTGACTCATCAATTTAAACTTGTTAAAAAGAAACCGAAAGCTAGATTGGCAATTATCATTGATGATTTAGGTTATTCTTGGAGTGAATTTGAAACGATGATGACTATTCCACGTCCGATGACTTTTGCAGTGTTGCCTGAATTGTCGGGGTCAGAAGAACAAGCGAAAAGAGTTCTCAAAGAAAAATATCATTTAATCTTACATCAACCAATGGAAGCAGTTTCTTCTATTGATCCTGGGCCAGGAGCAATTTTAACAACTATGAGCGAAGAAGAGATTGTGAAAACACTTGATTCTAATTTGGAGGGTTTACCTGAAGGTATAATTGGTGTGAATAATCATATGGGATCAAAAGCAACCGCTGATTCTAGGGTAATGGAGATTATTTTAAGATATCTAAAGGATAGAGATTTGTTTTTTATTGATAGCAGTACGGCTCCTAATTCTGTAGTACCCAGTGTTGCAAAACAGGTTGGTGAAGCTTACGCAAAGAACTATATTTTTATTGATAATGTCAACGAGATAGATGTGGTTAAAGAATATATTCGCAAAGCAGGACAGTTAGCTTTGAAAAATGGTCAAGCTATTACTATCGGACATGTAAAACAATTTACAGGTAAAGCTATTTTAGAGATGATTGATGAACTGGAAAGTTTAGGTATTCAAATTGTATATGTAAAAGATTTACTAAAGTAAATTATCGTAAGTCGTCCAACAGGGCGATTTTTTTATTTGATCAATTTTAAAAAAATTAGTAATAAATGAAGGTAAAATAAATTTTGTATCGAAAAAGTAAATATAGATAATAGTAAATTAACGAGAGGAATGGTTTTAACATGAAAAAAAATAGGGTATTGGGAATTGTGTTATTGATTGTAGTATCATTTGTTTTGCCGATAACAGCAGAAGATGAAATTTTTCAACCAGTAGTCTCTTTTCATGGAAGTATAAGTATTACCGCTGATTCTTATTTTGGGAATTATCCTGATGATCCAGTTGTTGAGATTCCAGATGGCCTTGAAGGTGAGGAGTTAGAAGAATGGGAGAGAATAAAAAAAGAGGATGAGGATATTCGTAAAATGTTTAGTCTGAGCAATCCGACTGTTCCTGGAATCACTCAAAGGGTGGAACTCGAATTTTATGCTAATCCACTTCCTGATTTAGAAATGTTCATAAAAATGGATCGTCAAGGGATGTGGGGGGGAGCAAGTTCAGTTCAATCTTTAAATTATTCTTTATTTATCCAAGAAGCTTATGCTAGATATTACACTAATCGAGGGATGTACACAGTTGGACGTTTTAAATATAACCTTGGCCCAATGGGGTTATCAATTGGAAATTTAGCTACTGGTTTAGAAGGTGTTATGGTAAATACCATGGTTAAAGATATCTGGATTACAGGTGTTTACAATCGTCTTTTTATGAGCATGTACAAGGATTATCCTTATGTTTCAGAGTTTCTATTAGATGATCTTTGGGCTGTTCGTTTATCAAAAGGATTTGGCGAACAATTGATTGGTATGAATTTAATTTTAGATGGATTTTACAATGAAAAAACACTGACGTTTGATATTGGTGGTAAAGTATTAGGTAAATCTCTAAAAGGTGAGGTAGGTTTAATGTATCCCGCGCATATTTACCATAGCCAAGTGGGAGAAGGTATTTGGCCTGCCGGTGTAATATCAGTAAATTTGATTGAAAATTGGAATAACTTATTGGCAGTTAGACTTGGAGGAATTAGTAAAGGGTTTATTTCTCCATATGGAACAAAGGGAATGACCTCAATGGAAAGTGGAGTAAAATTCAATCCAAATACGGGTGGAATTGATATCTTATATCAACATGGTTTAACTGACGATATGGTTTTAGGACTTAATCTAGTTTATCTAGATTACTTGGACAAGAAATATCAAGAGGAGATTGAAATCAGGGTTCCACTTCGCACCTGTGAGGCTAAGTTGCAAAAATATTTATCTCAATTTTCTAAACTTAGCTTATCTATAGGATATTTAGGAGATATGTCGTTTGATTATGGGAAACTATCCCTCAATTGGGAGTTCACATTCTGATAAGGAGGTGGTTGCAGGAATTTGATTAAAAGAATTTTTGATTGTAGTTAGTGCTGGGTTAGGGCTGAATGAGAAAAAAATTTTAGGAGGTTTTTTAAGATGAAAAAAGTATTTTTTGTTACGTTTGTAATGGTTCTTGTGTTATCAATAAGTGTATTTGCTGGTGGATTATCTGGTACAAAAATTTATGTTGATCCAGGTCATGGCGGTTCTGATGCTGGTGCAGTTGGCCCTACTGGTTTACGTGAATCTGATGTTAACCTACGGGTTGGTACTGTTCTGAAAAATTGCTTAATCGAGTATGGTGGAGCAACTGTACGGATGAGCCGTACAACTGATGTTTACTTAAGTCTTAGTGGTCGTACTAGTGATGCAAATGCTTGGGGCGCTAATCGTTTCATTTCACTTCATCATAATGCTTACTCAGATCCATCAGTAAATGGTACTGAAACTTATTGTTATACTTATGGTAGCAGCAATAGCTTTGACTTAAGAGATAAAGTTCAAGCTCAATTATTAACATGGGGTGGATTAACTAATCGTGGTGCTAAAACTGCTTCTTTTTATGTAATAAAATATACTAACATGCCAGCTATTTTAACTGAAGCCTCTTTTATTTCTAACCCATCTGAAGAAGCGCGGTTAAGAGATGCTAACTATACTTGGAGACAAGGTTATTATATTTATAAAGGTATCTGTGATCATTATGCTGTGGGATATTAAGATTACATAATTATTTCGACTTTTGAGAGCTTGCTAATTTAGCAAGCTTTTTTTTTGTTTGGATGTATAGTGAACTAATGAAAATTCAAATACTATCTAAGATGAATCAGTTTGTTAAAGGGAGGAGTAAATTGTTATGAGCGAATTAAATAAAAGTAAAATTTTAGGCAAATATATTTGGATTGAGAGGGATGGCTTTTATGCCACAATTGGATTAAATGAGTATCTAATTAGAGATTTTAAAGAAGTATATGGTGTAGAATTGCCAGAAGTTGGGGAGGCCATAAAAACAGATGATCATTTTTTGTGTGTAGAAACAGCGGAGGGATTGGTTGCTATATATGCACCTATTTCAGGGCAGGTGGTAGAGATTAATAATGAAATTTTGGATGATATTGATCTGATTAATTGTGATCCGTATGGTGCTGGTTGGTTGGTTTTAATTGAAGTGGATGAATTTGAAGGTAATGGCTTTTTTTATATGAAAACTTAATTTTATAAGATTAAATATCTGATATTAGTAATTTGAACCGTTATTAGAAGAAACAGGATTTTTATCTTTTGAGTTAAGACCCCCACTTCTATAAGTGGGGGTAGAATCCCCTACTGAAGTCCCAATGTTCAGATTTAGCTGGACGAGTTCACTTTAGATTTTGAAACTAATTTTATTATTTTAGAAGTGGCGAATCATAATGTCACGCCCTTTTCTTTTGAGCTTCAACATATCTTTTGATAGTTTTACTGGATACGTTTCCTGCTGTCG